>JAUYTA010000438.1 GCA_030695265.1 Bacteroidota bacterium | reverse complement strand
CCGGTAATCGTTCCGTTGGCGGTTCCTTTTACCGAAACAGTAACTCCGGCAAGCGGGGCGCCGGAAACTTCAGTTACCTTTCCGGTAATGGTGGATTGTTGGGCAATGGCCATTCCTGTAGCAATAAACAGGAAAAAGCAGACCCATAGAAAATGGAGCGTTTTTTTCATACGTTTAGATTTTGTTAGTATTTATTTTGACCTCAAAGTTAGGGTGACGGGATGCCCAAACGGGTGGACGAAAAGACATATCGGGTGGACAAAAAGAGAATTTTTGTGTATTCCAACTCCGAAGGAGTTAAATGTTAATGACCCACAGTGAAACTGGGGGATTGCGAATAGGTATGAAATGAGCGCAACCCGGAACGGGTTGAATATTGATGGGCTATATTAATTGTGCAAATCGTACGTCTCCGGACGGAGTCGAATTTCGTTTTAATTCAAGGTTTTCTATAAATATGTGATGCCTCTGGCATCGGTTACGTTTTGTGATGTAGAGACAAGGCACTGCCTTGTCTCTACGGGTTTTATTACCTGCGAATTTGCACCTTGTATGTAATTTATTGCCGCCTTTTCGTCTTGTTCTATAGCAATTTCTACCGCACGTTTGGCAGTTTCGAGCAGTTGTTCGGATTGCTTTTTAAGTTGGAAACTTTCTTCAATGAGTGCGGGTATTTTCTGGTTTGGAGGCGAATCAAAAATTCTTATTTGCTTTCTAATTCAATATTCGCAATATCTCTGGCCTGAATAAGTTCGTTTTCCTCCAGCATTAATATTTCTGAATTGAGCACTTTATGCTTATATAAAATCTTTCCGCTTCGCAGTATAACATTTACAATTTGATAGCCCATTCCGCTTTCTGGAAGATTGACCAAAATATTACTGAAATTATCGGGCAATTTTAAGGTTATTGTATCCATGATTTTTAATACGGTGGTTGATCGAAGAATGTTTTCTTAAACCCGGAGGGTTTGCATGTTTATGGAAAATGTCCAAATGGCAGGAATGTTCGACCCCGCAGCGGTCGAATCTCTCTTTGTTCAATATTATCTATAAATATGTGATGCCCCTGGCATCAATTCAATCATCAATCCATTCAAATAAATATTCGTCCTTAAATTCAATTTCAAATGCTTTTAAAAAAGCTAGATATTCTTCTTTAAATGTCTTTTTCTTATGATGTTCTTTTTACTTTTCAATGTATTGAATGACATCGGATAATTGCGAATGACTATATGAAAATGCCCCAAACCCTTCCTGCCATTGAAAGTTGAATTTCGTAAATCTCTTTTCCTTGATGAAAGTATTCGATGATTTCTTTACTTCGCGCACCAAATCAGATAAACAGCAGATTGGTTTCATTCCGATAAAGAAATGAATGTGATTAGATGCACCATTGATAGCAAGCATTTTTTGTCCTTTGTTTTGAACGATCCCTGTTATGTATTTATAAAGCTCTTCTTCCCAATTGGAATTTAATCGTTCAACATTTGCTATAAACATGTGATGCCTCCGGCATCTAAAATTCCGGCTTCTTCGATATACCGCATCGCACTCATGTGATTTATTCCGATTACCTGCGGGGGGTGACTTGAAGTCAACCAGTAAGTCGCCGATTTTGCCGCATTTCCACCTCAACACTGAGGTTCCCGACCCTAATAGGTGGGGTGTAAAGAATTTAGAATTTATAAAATTTTCTTTCGTTCTAAAAACGCTGTCAGAGCTTGTTCCGACAGGTCGGAAACCTTCGGACGCTGGCAGGTTTTCCAGTAGAGCGCGACCTGTCAGCGTCTGCAAGACCTGACAGCGTCAAAAACAGAAAGAACTAAAAAATGCTTTGCTCCTGATTTTTCACACCCCACCTAATAGGTTTCATTTGAACCCTGGGTTATTTCATTTTTAATCTGAAAACTATTTCCTGATTCAACCCCTGTCCGAGGCAGCTGTCGTGTACACGCAAATTCAAATGTCCCGAGCCAACGGCTCTCAAAGAGTTGACGGTGATTATTGGTTTAGACGGAATAAATTCCATCCTTACAAAATGAATCAAGCCTACGGCTTTTACATGTTAATCCCGACGGGATGATTCATTATGTAGCCCCGGATTTTAATCCGGGTGCATGGATTTTGGAGGTAATTATTTGGAAAAAGATGTGGGTAAACGGTAGTCGCGGCAGGCGGGCAGGGCTTGTGGTTCGCGGTTTGTTCCTTTGCCCCCAATTTTATTGGGGGGTCATCAATAGTAAACCCTGCCGGGTTTTAAAATTACTTACGCAGGGGTGGTTTTTTTACTGTGCAGATTCTTTGAGTAGTCGCTGGGAGAAACGCCGTAAACTTTTCTGAAAATACGGCTGAAGTATTTCGGATCGTTGAACCCGGTCTGAAAAGCGATATCCGCAATATTGGCATCCTGACTGCCGGCAATCAGCGAAGCCGCTTTTTTCAACTTGTACAGATTGATAAAATCGGTAATTGAATGACCCGTAAGCGCTTTTAGCTTTTTGAATAGCAAACTTTTACTGACAGCCATTTCGCGTGCAAACAAATCGACGCTGAAGTTTTCTTCCTGAATATTTTTTTCGACAAGATGATATACTTTTTCCATAAACTGTTCGTCAATCGGGTTGGTGGTTGATTGCTCCGGAACTGGAATTCCGTCTCTGCTGAAAAGCTGTCGCAATTTCCGGCGCGACTCTATCAGGTTTACAATTTTCAGGTGAAGGATCTTCAGGTTAAATGGTTTCGGAATATAATCGTCGGCGCCGGTTTCCAATCCTTCAATCCAATGGTCGATCATGGCTTTGGCAGTCAGCAAAATAACCGGAATGTGACTGGTGTGAATTTCCTTTTTCAGGCGTGTGCACAATTCAAGGCCATCCATCACAGGCATCATCACATCGCTGATAATCAGGTCGGGCGTATATTTTTTTGCCATTTCCAATCCTTCCTTTCCATTCTCTGCGCCCAGCAAGCGAAAATCGTTTTTCATCGATTGAATCATGAACGTGCGCAGGTCATAATTGTCCTCCACAATCAGGATGAGCGGTTTCGACTTATCGGCTTTCACCTCCGTTTCATCGGTTTCCTCCGCGTCGAGGTGCAATTCCCGGGCAATCACGTCCACTTTCGATTGCAGGTTTACCGGTTGGGCAATTCCTGAAAGATCGAGTTCACTTTCAGCAAAATCTTCGGCGCGGTAGGGTAGCAGCACCGTAAAAGTGCTGCCATTGCCCGGTTTGCTTTCCACCGAAATTACGCCGTGCAGCGCCTGTACCATTTCCTGCGTGAGCGCCAATCCAATACCAGAGCCTTTTTGACGGTTATCGGGAGTACTGTCGGCCTGATAAAAGCGGTCGAAAACCAGGGGCAAATGTTCCGCAGAAATTCCTTTTCCTGAATCGGCAACTTCCACTTTTATATACTGAAATGAAAGTTCGGCTTGCGTTTCATCTGGTTCACAGAAAACGATCTTCATCGAAATACTGCCTTCTTCAGGCGTAAACTTAAAGGCGTTCGAAAGCAGGTTGTAAAATATATTCTCAATTTTATCAGGATCGAACCATGTGGGTGGTGTGTTTTCAGGCGGTAAAAATGTGTACTGAATTCTATTGTGTGCCGACAAATCCAGGAACGAGTCGAACACATCCTTCAGGAAACCAACCAATTCGCCCTGAACGACCCGAAGTTCCATTTTCCCGGTTTCAATTTTTCTGAAATACATTAGCTGATTGATCAGATGAAGCAAACGCTGTGCATTTCGGTCAATCAATTTCAGGGTTTGGATGGTCTGTTTGTCATTTTTCAGTTTGTTCATGAGCATCTCAAGCGGATCGATGATCAAAGTGAGCGGTGTGCGGAACTCGTGCGAGATATTGGTGAAAAAACGCAACCGCAGCTGGTTTATCAGGCTCACTTTTTTGTTCAGTTCGATCACTTCGTCGCGCTGTTCAACAATCAACTGATTTTGTTTTTCGAGTTCAAGCTTTTGTCCTTCAATCAGTTTCCGGCGTTCGGCCAGAATACTGTTCGACTGCAATAAAATTTCGGCTTGTTCCTGAAGTTTTTCTTTTTGTTCTTCAATTTGCACCGTTCGTTCGCGTACCTGAATTTCGAGTTTCCGTTTCTGCTCGTGCAAATATCGTGTCCGGTAGCGGATATATCCCATCACCGAAAGTGCCAGCAGCAGTATGGCCAGGAAGCGAAACCAGTTTGTTTGCCAGAATGGCGGATGGATGACAATGTTCAAAACTGTTGGTTCGGCCGACCACAAACCGTCGCTGTTGGCGGCTTTTACCAAAAACCGGTATTCGCCTCCCTGAAGGTTGGTGTAAGTTGCAAAACGGCGGGCTGAGGTAACCGTGACCCAATTCTGGTCAACGCCTTCCATTTTGTAAGCGTAAATTACCTTGTCGGGCAAAAAATAATCGAGCGCCGAAAACTCAATCGAAAAAATGTTGTCTTTGTAGCTTAGCTCAATGTTTTGGGTTTCGGCAACCGATTTATTCAGGACGATGTTCCCATGCAATTTCTCCCCAATTTTCACCGACTGGTTGAAAACCTGAAAGTCGGTAAAAACCACTTTTGGCAATCGGGGGTAAAAATCTATTTTCTCCGGATTAAAATAATTGAGCCCGTTTACACCTCCGAAATACAAGTTTCCTTCATCGTCAGCATCCGATGAAGTCCAGTAAAACTGGTCGTTTAGCAGGCCATCTTTGGTGTAAAAATTCTGGAAAGTTTCGGTTTCCGGGTTAAATTTCGACAGTCCATTGTCGGTACTGATCCAGATGTTTCCGCTGCGGTCTTCTTCCAATGCATAAACCACGTTGTTGCACAATCCATCGTTTTGTGTGTACGAAACAAACTTATTCTTCCCGTCGGGAGTATTTACCACTTTGCAAATGCCGTTTCCGTAGGTGCCAACCCAAACATTTCCGAGGTGGTCTTCGAGTAGCGAAACCACATAATTTCCTGAAAGTGACAGCGAATCGTCGGGCACATTGGTGAAAAACCGGTAATCTTCGGGCGTAAGTTTCTTCGGAGTCGGTGCAACCAGTTTTGCCGGAATCTGAAAAAGTCCGGTACGCGTTCCAATCCAGTAAAAATTGTTTCGGTCTTTCAGGATGCAGCCAACTGCCGGAACTTCCACATTGTCATCGAATTTCTCCTGAAAATGAAAAAACGTTTCGCTTTTCGGATCAAACAAATCGAGGCCACCCAATGTGCCGACCACAAAAAATCCACGCTCGTCGGGAACAATTCCGGAGACAAAATTGCTAACCAGGCTTTGCGGGTTGCCGGCATCATTCTGATAATTCCTGAATGTTTTATTTTTTTCGGAAATCAGGCGGCTCATTCCACTGCCCCAGGTACTCACCCATAGCTTTTTGTCTAAACCGAGACAAAGCGAAGAAATAAAATTGCTTTGAATGCCATCCGGTTTTTGATCCGACTGTATAAAATGATCGATTTTGCCTGTTCGTTTTTCTACACGGTTTAAGCCGCCGCCAGCCGTTCCAACCCACAAAATATCTCCATCGTTTAAAATCGAATTGATGGTATTGTTGCTCAGACTGGCCGGCTCATCGGGATGATTGCGCATCGAATAAAACGGTTTCTGATAGGTGCTGTACTTGTTTACGCCACCTTTTTCGGTTCCAATCCAGATGTTTCCGTCAGGGTCGGTCAGCAGAGAGTTGACAAATTCATTGTTCAGGGTACCGTTTTCGTCCAAACGCCCGTTAATTCCCGATATTTTCCCGGTTTCAGGATTAAAAAAATTCAATCCGCCCAGGGTTCCGATTAATATTGTGCCAGTCGATTCTTCGGCGATTGCATTTACAGAGGCATGTCCCAAACTGTTGCTGCCATTGGGCTGGTAGGTGTATAAAGTTAATTGTCTGACCGATTGCCGATACCAGAAAAGGCCGATATCAGAACCAAAACCCAAATCGCCGTTGCCTGACTCATAAATACAAAGCAGGTTTGCCGAAACAAATAAGGAAGAAGCACTTCCCGAAAGTTCAAGTTTTCGTATTTCAGATGTTATTATTTCGAACGGTCCAGCTCCGGTTCCAATGACAACCCTTCCATCTTTTAAAACGTAAACCGTGTTAATATCCGCATTTTGGAGCAATCGCGTGTTTATTTCCCGACATTTAAAATCCTGTGATTGTCCCGGTTTCAGCGTAACATGAAATAGCTTGCCCTTTTCTGCAGCAATCCAGATTCCTCCCTCTTTGTCGCTGCTCAGGCTTGTAACATTTATCTTCCCCAATTTCAACTGCAAGCTGTCGGGCAAGTAAAATTGTTCGGTATTCAGATTGTAAATTATTATTCCACCAGCTGTTCCAATCCAAAGGTTTTTCGATTTGTCTTCGCAAATGGCATGTACAAAATTATTGGGCAGGCTTTTTTGTACGTCACTTTTCTGAAATGTTTTGAAAGAATAGCCATCGTAGCGGCAAAGCCCGTTCCATGTGCCAAACCACATAAACTGCTGGCTGTCAATAAAGATGCAGTCGATGGTATTTTGAGGCAGACCATCGGCCGTTGTCAGATACTGAAAACGCAGATTGGTGGGATTGATTGAATGGCAAATTGAACCAAATCCCATGAATAAAATTATAAATACAGAGAGACGCAGGCGTTTTCTCATTTTTTTTTAAGTGGGTTTTCAGTTTCTTGGTATCCAAACTTTCATTTCGTTTGCACCCCGGTTGTTCCAAACAAAATACGGTATGGCCATAACTTTTTGCGTTTGGGCAGTTTTCCCTCCGGTTACCAGCATTTCTCCTGAAATCGTAATCACTCCACTCGGCGTTTCAGGCGAAAAATTTGATGATAATGCAGCGTTGTCGGGCAAAGCCAGTTTCGAAAGTTGCGTGCCATTGTCGGCGCCTTCGATACAATACACAATCGGGCCGCGCTCGATGGCGACTTTGCCAGCATTTTCAGCTACATTTTTGTTGGTTTCAACCCGGTGAATGCCCATTGGGAGCGAGTAGTTTACCACATCTCCCGCCTTCCATTCACGGTCGATAACGGCATAGCCTTTTTCAGATTTATACACAAACCGCTCACCGTTGATTTTTACCGTTACTGAATCCGTTTCAGGAACAATATACGAATACAAATCGCCCGGCAAAGGTTGGTTTTGCGCCCAACCCGGAATGCGGAGGTGCAACGCGAATTTGCCTGCCTTTTCAGGAGAAACCGAAATTTTCACCTGACCATCCCACGGATATTGTGTTTCCTGAGCAATTGTAACCGGTAATTTTTTATTCAGATTGATTGTTGATGAACTTTGTACAAAAAGGTTGACATACAAATCGTTGTTGTTTTGCGCATAAATGTATCCCGGAACCGATGGCAAAAACCTGCACAGGTTGGTCGGACAGCATGAACAATCGAACCACGGCTGGCGGTCGAGCGAACCTCCGTAGTTGAAATGATAATGCATGTCACATTCCAATGGATTGGGGTAAAAGAATGTTTTTCCATCGAGCCCGACTCCTGAAATGACACCGTTGTATAAACTGCGTTCCAGCACATCAATGTATTTCGAGTCGCCATGAAGCAGAAACATTCGGTAGTTCCAGTAAACATTGGCAATGGCGGCGCAGGTTTCATTGTACGCGGTGAGATTCGGAAGTTCGTAATTATCGCCAAACGCTTCACCATCGTGCCGTGCACCGATTCCCCCTCTGAGGTAGATCTTTTTGTAAACCATGTTTTCCCAGAGTTTATCCACCGCGTTGGTGTAGGCAGGATCGTTGTACATGGCGGCAATATCGGTCATTCCTGCATACATGTACAAAGCCCGCACAGCATGTCCAACAGCTTCGT
>JAUYTA010000563.1 GCA_030695265.1 Bacteroidota bacterium | reverse complement strand
TGAACTCCGTCTTTATCAGTGTCAAGCGGGCAGCCAAATGCATCCACTTTCACACCTTTTGGAGTGTCGGGGCATTTGTCGTCTTTATCGGCAACACCATCACCGTCAGCATCCGGGCAACCTTTCAGCGAAGTTAATCCTGGAACTGTTGGACAATCATCGAGGTAATCGGGAACTCCGTCACCATCTGAATCAAGCGGGCAACCATCTTCGTCAACTGCAACTCCGGCGGGAGTATTCGGGCATTTGTCTTTTTTGTCCGAAACGCCATCCATGTCAGAATCCTTGGTTTTTCCAAAACCGAATTCAAGACCTAAAGTACCTTTTAAGAATTTGTCATTTACTTCTCTTCCAGGTCTTTGGACTTTAATGCTGTGAATATAACCAGCTTCCACATATAAAGCGGCGCTGGGATTAAAATAATATCTGGCCCCAAGTCCGGCATCAAAGTTCAACCCAGTTTCCTGATTGTCCCATAATAAACCTGGACCTGCAAAAAGATAAGGGCGTAAATTTTTTGTTTCATCGCTCAACTTGTAGCGTAAATTCAGGAAAGGGTTCACTAAATCGAGTTTGCTTAACAGATCGGATCTGAACAAACCCATGTCAGTTTTAAGCATTAGGTCTAAACGTGGACTGAGATACCTGCTGAAATACAATTCAGGCATAAAACCAAGGGCACCGTCATCAGTAATTGTACCGTAAACGCCAACACCCAAGCCAAGTCCCCATTTTTTATCGGAGGTCTGGCCATTTACAGTGGCTGCGAAAGCCACAATGAGTAGAAGTAAAATTGTCTTTTTCATATTTCTGAATTTAAGTGTGTCGGAATGAACCCGCATGTGAGAAAATCATCCGATTTTTGTGAACAACGAACATGCTCGTTTAATGATTATTGATTTTTGTTTTAAAGATACAAATTTTTAATGTTTACTGACATTTTATCATTAAACAAAACCTATTACCGCCAAATCCGGTTGGCATGATTTTTCTTTGACCTCTCTTATGCAATTCTCGTAATTGTTTTGAGCGGTACAAAGTTTTTCAAAGTACG
>JAUYTA010000553.1 GCA_030695265.1 Bacteroidota bacterium | reverse complement strand
TATGTGTCCTATGTGTCTATGTGGTTAAATAAAAAAATGGAAAATCAAGAATACCTTGTTTATAAGATCGCAATATCGCTGATTCCGGGAATTGGAGCAGTGACCGCCCGAAACCTGATTGCTTATGTGGGTAGTGTAGAAGGTGTTTTTCAGGAGAAAGAGAAAAACCTGATGAAAATACCGGGCATTGGCGAGGTAAATGCACAAAAAGTAGTAAGGCAAAATGTACTGGAACGTGCAAAAAGAGAAGTTGATTTTATCCTGAAAAATCGGATCAAAACATACTTTTATCTGGATGAAAATTACCCGACCCGCCTGAAGAATTGCAGCGATGCCCCCATTATTCTGTTTTACAAAGGAAATGCAAATCTGAATGAGCGGCGAATTATTTCCGTAGTTGGAACCCGAAATGCAACCAACTACGGAAAGGAATTGTGCGATGAACTGATCCGCAACTTTTCTGAACGCAGTTACCCGATTCTGGTGGTTTCCGGACTTGCATACGGCATTGACATTCATGCGCACAAAGCCTGTCTTAAATACAATATTCCGACTGTTGGTGTTTTTGCCCATGGTCTCGACAATATTTATCCGGCGCTACATGCGCCCATTGCCACAAAAATGCTCGAAAAAGGCGGTGTACTCAGTGATTTTATCAGCCAATCCAAAATAGACCGGCAGAATTTTTTGCGCCGGAACCGTATTATTGCAGGCCTGGCTGATGCCACAATCGTGGTCGAATCGGCTGAAAAAGGCGGCGCGCTGGTGACTGCCGACATTGCTAATTCGTACAACCGCGATGTCTTTGCATTCCCGGGTCGCAGCAACGATCCGTTTTCGAAGGGCTGCAACAAGCTTATAAAGCTGAACGAAGCAATATTAATTGAAAATCAGTTTGACATTGAAAAAGCAATGAACTGGGATGTAAAAACATCACCTACAAAAGTGTTTCAGACTTCGCTTTTTGTGGAATTAACTCCGGAAGAACAAAAATTGGTTGATTTGTTAAAAGGTGGCGACCGTTTTGTGGACGAAATCACCATTGAAACCCAAATGCCCATGAGCCGTGTTTCGGCACTTCTGCTCGGACTTGAATTTAAAGGCCTGATTATTAGCTTACCGGGGAAAATGTACCGGTTGAAGTAAAAAAAGACAAAATCATCCGTTAATAGCTGCATTTGTAACGATTGTTACAATCAAATGCCTGCAATCTGAATACTTTTGCAGCATTATCATCTTACTTCATGACAAAAAACGATCTACTCAGAAAACTCCGGAAATTCCATAAATGGCCGGGGATATTAATTACGCTGTTTGTAATACTCTTTTCCATCTCCGGAATTTTCATGAACCACCGGAGCCTGATTTCAGCGGTTGACATCAGTAGAACTCTTCTTCCTGAAGATTACAGCTATCGAAACTGGAACAAAGCGGCCGTAAAATCGGTGTGTCAGCTGAGCAGCGATTCGTCTTTGGTTTATGGCAATATCGGAATCTGGCTCAGTACCGACAATTTCAACACTTTTCAGGATTGGAATGCTGGTTTTCCAAATGGTATCGACAATCGGAAAATCAGTAAAATTCTTAAAACTCCGGGTGGAAAATTGTTTGCCGGCACTTATTTTGGCTTGTATCAATATTCGGTTCAGGAGCACAAATGGCAAAAAGTGGCGCTTCCCGTCTCCGAAGAAAGGGTCACCGATTTGATCATGAAGCAGAATGAGTTGATCGTTCAAACCCGTTCTTATTTATTGAAAAGCAGTGACGGAAAAGTATTTCATTCCATCTCTATTCCGGCGTTTGTTAACAATGATCGTAAAGTGAGCCTTTTCAAAACCCTTTGGTTGCTGCACAGCGGCGAATTGTGGGGCCTGACCGGAAAACTGATGGTCGATTTATTTGGGCTGGCCATACTGATTATTTCGTTCACCGGATTGCTGCACTTTATTTTTCCGGGCTGGCTGAAACACCGAAAAGCAAAACAAAAGAGCAATATTTCGCTGGCCTCAGCCCGCAACACCAACCTGCACTGGCACAATCGTCTGGGCTGGATTTTTATTCCTTTCCTGATTTTTGTGACCATCACCGGAATGTTTCTACGCCCGCCTTTGCTGATTCCTATTGCCAACTCGGTGGTTTCGCCCATTCCCGGAACTGTGCTGAGTTCGCCAAATCCATGGTACGACAAACTTCGCCGCGTTGCATACGACGAACAGCAGCGAATTTTCCTGTTCTCGACCAACGACGGATTCTTTTTTACCGACGAAAATTTTGAGAGCCCGATGCGACAACCCATGAACCAGCCTCCGGTAAGCGTGATGGGCTGCAATGTGCTGGAGAAAAAAGCGGAAAATACTTATCTGGTCGGATCGTTCACCGGGCTGTTTCTTTGGAATCCGTTAACCGGTCAGGTGGCCGATTATCTCTCCGGAAGTCATTATCAGGCGCCAAAAGTTGCAGGGCCACCTATTTCGAAAGACATGGTCGATGGATGGTTTGCTGATCCTTCAGGAAATGAATTTTATTTCGATTACAATCACGGAGTTTTGCCCATCCGGACGAATGCTCAATTTGGCGAAATGAGCCCTGATATCATCAGCAAAAGTCTGATTTCATTGTGGAATCTTTCGCTCGAAGTTCACACTGGTCGCATATTCGAGCCACTTTTAGGCATGTTTTACATTCTGTTTGTTCCAATAGCCGGAATCTGCATTTTGATTGTGCTGATCAGCGGATTCTTTATCTGGTGGATTGGATATCGAAAAAAAATAACACTAAAAAATAGGGTCGCTTAGTCCAATTCTGCAAAAGTCGCGGTCTTATCTAAATGCTGAATGACAAAATCAATTTCAATGCTGGAACTTTCCCCTTTTTTATCGACTAATATTTTACCAGCGCCAACAGTTCTTCTTCAGTGGGTAGCGCCAGCATATATTTTGAAACAAACAAATGATTGTCGAGTCCGGCTGTTGCATACTGCACCTTTTCATGATCTTTCCGGGTACAAAGCACAATACCAACAGGATCGCTATCTCCTGTTTCTTTCATATTTTTCTTGTAATAATTTAGATAATAGTTCATTTGCCCCACATCGGCATGAGAAAAAGCACGTACCTTGAGATCGAATAAAACGTGGCATTTTAAAATCCGGTGATAAAAAACCAAGTCAATTCGGTCATGTTCATTTCCAACGGTAATGCGCTTTTGTCGCGCTTCAAAACAAAAACCATTGCCCAATTCCAGTAAAAACGACTGTATTTTATTGAGTAGTTCTATTTCCAAATCGTTTTCATTGTAAACCGGCAAATCTTTAAATCCAGTAAATTCGAGAATATACGGGTCTTTTATAATATGTTCCGGCTGATTAATTTCACCATTAACGGATGCCAGTAGCTTCTTCTTGTCTGTCGATAACCCTGCACGTTCAATAAGTAACGAGTCAATTTGTCGTTTCAATTCGCGTGCGCTCCAATTGCCTTTTATGGCTTGATGCTCATAAAAAAGCCTCTTCAACGGGTCTTTCACCTTTACCAATTCGGTAAAATGACGGAATGAAAAGTGTTGCAGCATGATTTCAGGCTGTATCTCTGAATGATTATCCTGTTGAATGGTAATGCCAACCTGCTGAAGGTTTTTCATAATAGAATTCCCAATTAATTGGTCAGCCACTGGCTGACTAATTGCAAAAGAGTCAGCCAATGGCTGACCAATTGCAGGATAGACCTGATAGAATTGCCTGCAAAGTTTTAAATTGGTAACAGATAATCCCTTAAGGTTTTGACGTTTACAATCAGATTCAATGGCTTCGAGCAGTTTATCACCGTATTTAGCACGGTCGGTTCCTGCTTGTTCATATTCGACCACATAAAAGCCAATCAGCCAATTCCGCATCACTAAAAGTTGATCAACACTCTGTAATGCCCTCTTTTGGAGATGTAAACTCACAGTGGCTATCTGGTCTATTAGTTGATTGAATTCCATGATTTGTTTTATTAAAGTACGTCAATAGTTGATTTTAGAATGAATTCCTAAGTTAACTAAATTTACTAATGATGGCTTCACTTGGAGTGAAACCCTGACTAAATCAGATCACCCAATTTCTTTTATAAATCCCGGTGCTTTCCGGTGTTTGGTGGCTTGCTCGAAAGCAAAAGCCAATTTGATCAAAATAGGTTCGCTCCATGCACGTCCAAAGAACGAAATTCCGACCGGCAAACCATGCACATATCCGGCCGGAACGGTAATATTGGGATAACCCGAAATGGCCGCAACATCAGAACTTCCGCCTCCAAAATGATCGCCATTCACCCAGTCGATCGTCCATGCCGGTCCGTTTGTTGGCGCAATCAGGGCATCAAGCCGGTGTTCATTCATTAATTTATCGATGCCATCTTCCCGTGTCAGTTTTTTTGATTTTTTCAATGCTTCCAGATAAACGGGATCTTCCAAAATTCGGGTATTCTTCAACCCGTTGACATCCAAATACTGTGTGTAATCCTGGACTTTTTCAGCCAGCAATCCCAGCAAAACTGCGGCATCCGAAACAGTTCGCGCCATTGGCCCTGCCGTATCCTGACTGTGCGAAATCGGAATGATCCCATCGCCACTCCACAATCCGACAGTTGGTTTTATGCCCACAATTCCGTTAATTCCTGAAGGGCAAACAATTGAACCATCGGTTTCGGTACCGATTCCAATCGCGCACAAATTGGCCGAAACTGCTGCTCCGGTTCCTGAACTCGAACCGCAGGGACTTCGATCCAGACAAAACGGATTGCGAACCTGTCCGCCTCTCCCGCTCCAGCCACTCGACGATTTGGTAGAACGGAAATTAGCCCATTCGCTCAAATTGGTTTTTCCCAGAAGAACAGCACCTGCGTCGCGTAATTTTTGCACGATAATCGCATCGTCAGGAGCCGGACTTCCAACCAAAGCCAGCGAACAGGCAGTGGTTTGCATTTGGTCGCCGGTATCAATGTTGTCTTTAATCATCACTGGAATTCCGTGCAGTGGTCCGCGCAATTTACCGACCATGCGCTCGATATCCAGTTCCTGTGCAATTTTAATCGCTTCAGGATTAATCTCAATAACTGCACGTAATTCAGGACCATTGTTGTTGACCAGCTCAATCCTGTCAAGGTATTTCCGGGTAATTTCTTCGGAAGTTAGTTTCCCCGAACTCATTTGCTCCTGAAGTTGGGAAATGGTCAGTTCATTCAGTTCAAAATCGGTATAATTCGGATCTGAAGCATTTGACGATGTGGGTTGAACACATGAACTCAAAGGAGCGAGTGCAATTATTCCACCTCCCACTGCGGCGGTTTTAAAGAAATTTCGGCGTTTCATATTGCAGGCTTTTTAAATTGCCACGAAGACTCAAAGACAGAAAGCAACACAAAAAAATGAAAACAGACTTAGTGAAACTTAGTGTTTTTGTGCCTTGGTGGCGATAAATATAGTTCTGATTTTTTCAATTTTGAAACGACAATTTAAGAAAAGGTTTCGACTCTGACGCACTAACATAAAAAAAGTAAGGGCTTCAATTTGCGTGAAACCCTGACTAAATCTAAAAGTCGCCCAGAAAAAGACAAACCCACTTCTAATGAATTGAATATTTTAATAATTAGCAGGCAACTTCGTATGTTACTCCATTAGGTTGAACCATCTTTTTTGATGCATCAAGAATCTCGATGCCTACAATACCTTCACATATCCGCGCTCCTCACAAAAGCTGTAAATATTGGTTTTCAAGCGTTACATTAAAACGGACATCAGCCTTCAACGCTTTAAATACTTTCAAAATTGTGTTGATTGTCGCGCTGTTTGCACTACTTTCAAGTTTCGAAATTTGTGATTTTTGTACTCCAACCAATAGACCCAGCTGCTCTTGCGTTAGATTACGCTCCTGTCTGGCAGTTTTTATCATTCGACCCAAAACATCCATACGAAGTTCATATTCGTATTCGTCCCTCTCCGCTGTACCTAATTTGCCGATGTATTTATCTTTCATGTCGGCCAGCGTATAGGTTTTCATTTCTGTATTTGCCATTGCTTTACTTCTTTAACTTGTTTTCAAAATAAAGATAGCTTAGTTTCCAAATATTGCAACCTCCCCATTGCAAAAATTTGTACATCAATCTGATAAAAAAAAGTCCGGGCTTCATTTCAAGTGAAACCCGGACTTTGTTCTTTGCCTTTGCCTGCGCCTTTACCTGTTCTGATACTGCTTGTCGTAATAGCTTTGGTAATCGCCGCTGGTAACGTTTTCCATCCATTCTGTATTTTCAAGATACCAATCGATTGTGATTTCCAAACCTTGCTCAAACTGAAGGCTCGGCACCCAACCCAACTCTTTTTGAAGCTTGGATGAATCGATGGCGTAGCGCAAATCGTGTCCGGCGCGGTCTTTCACGTAAGTAATCAGCTTTTCCGAAGTTCCGGGTTCACGCCTGAGTTTACTGTCCATGATGCGACACATCACCTTTATCAAATCAATATTTGTCCATTCGTTGTGCCCGCCAATGTTGTAAGTATCGCCATCTTTTCCCTGATGGAAAATCACATCAATGGCTCTGGCATGATCTTCAACCCACAACCAGTCGCGAATATTGAGACCCTCGCCATAAACCGGCAACGCTTTGTTATTCTTGATATTGTTGATAAACAGCGGAATCAGTTTTTCAGGAAACTGGAACGAACCGTAATTGTTAGAGCAGTTTGAAACGACAACCGGCAACCCAAAAGTATCGTGGTAAGCACGCACAAAATGGTCGGAACTGGCTTTCGACGCAGAATACGGACTGTGCGGATCGTAACCGGTTTTTTCGGTAAACATTCCTTCGCTGCCCAAACTTCCATACACTTCGTCGGTCGAAATATGGTAAAAGCGTTTGCCTTCGGTATTGTCTTTCCAGATGTGACGAATGGCATTCAGCAAATTCACTGTGCCGATCACATTGGTAAATACAAATTCGGTTGGATTGGTGATCGACCTGTCAACATGCGATTCGGCAGCAAGGTGAATCACTGCATCGAATTGCCTTTCAATGAAAAGCTTCAGGATAAAATCTGCATCAACAATATCGCCTTTCACAAATTCATAATTTGCTTTGCCCTCAATGTCAGTCAGATTCGCCAGATTTCCGGCGTAAGTGAGTTTATCAAGATTTACGATTTTATATTCAGGATACTTGTTTACAAACAAACGAACAAGGTGCGAACCAATAAATCCGGCGCCTCCGGTAATCAGAATTGTCTTCATATCAAATGGTTATGTTAATTAATGACCTGTTTATTCATCTACTTTCAATTGCACAACTCTTACTCCATTCCGCGCACCCGCTTTTCCCAATTCCAGGCCGAAAGCAAAGTTTCTTCCAATCCGGTTTCTGCTTTCCATCCCAATTCTTCGTTGGCCAAAGTTGTGTCTGCCCATATTTTTTCAATGTCACCTGGCCTGCGGTCAACAATCTTGTAATTCAGCTTCACTGCGGTTGCCATTTGAAATGCATGAACCATTTCAAGGACTGAAACACCCTGACCCGTTCCAAGGTTGAAAATTTCGTACCCGTTTTCGTTCTTATTATAGATTAAACGCTCAACTGCAATAACATGTGCTTTTGCCAGGTCAACCACGTTGATGTAATCACGCACTGCCGAACCATCGATTGTATCGTAATCGTTGCCAAAAACCTTCAACTCCCCACGCAGTCCGGCAGCAGTTTGAGTGATAAACGGAACCAGATTGGCCGGCATTCCCAATGGTAGTTCGCCAATTAAAGCCGAAGGATGGGCTCCGACAGGATTGAAATAACGAAGCGCAATCCCTTTAATTGCAGGATTGGCAGCGATTGTATCTTTTAAAATATCTTCATTTACCTTTTTTGTATTTCCGTATGGCGATTCAGCATCTTTGCGTGGAGTATTTTCGGTAACCGGCAATTCATCAGGTTGCCCGTAAACAGTGCACGACGATGAAAATACAATGTTCGAAATTCCATATTTCAACTGGCACTCAAGAAGATTGATCAACGAAACCAGGTTATTTCGATAATATAACAAAGGTTTTTCAACCGATTCGCCAACCGCTTTTGAGGCTGCAAAATGTATGATTGCCTCAATGTTAGGATATTTTGCAAAAAAAACATTCAATTTATCTGCGTCAACCAAATCGAACTGTTCGAAAGCGGGTCGGATTCCGGTAATTTTTTCAATTCCGTCCAAGACCTCAAGGCTCGAATTCGAGAGATTGTCAACAATAATCACTTCAAAACCTGCATTTTGCAATTCAACTGCTGTATGCGAACCAATGTATCCGGTACCACCGGTAACCAAAATTTGTTTCATTATTTGATTTATTTATGTTGAGCCGCAAATTTAGGAATTATCTGGTTTCCTTTAGCTTTCCAACTGAGTTAAGTTTGATTGATAATAAAATACCCCGGTTTGTTGAAAACTTTGCCTTGAAGCATCGCTTAATTTTCTTACTTTTGACTCTTTAAACAGGAGAAATATGGAAATAAATCAATACATCAAAGAGCTTTTGTTGCTGAATGATTGCGTTATCATTCCTGAGTTTGGTGGCTTTGTGGCCAATTACAAACCAGCAACAATCGAAAACAATCAGTTTTTCCCTCCTACCAAAGAAATCGCTTTCAATAACAAGCTGAATTCAAATGATGGATTGCTCATTAATTACATTTCTGAAACAGAAGAAATCGATTATTTCAGCGCCAGGCAAAAACTTGACAGTTTTGTTGAAGAAACCAATCTTAACCTCGAACGAAACCGGAATGTATATTTCGAAGGTGTAGGTTATCTGCATTACGATTCGCGCGAGAATTTGCTTTTCGAACCTCAGATCAAACAAAATTTGCTGGTTGATTCCTTTGGCCTTCAGAATTTCTCTTACGAAAAGCTTTACCAACGGCAAATGCCAAAACCAGCTTTTAAAGTTGAATACCGCGAGCCTGTTCCTATTATTTTTCAGAAGCGCAAATTGCAAAAACTGGTGATTGCAATTCCTTTATTATTTGCGATGGCGCTCATCCCAATTAAAAACAACAAAGTATTTCTGTCGAAATCGGACATGGGAATGTGGGAAACATTCATTCAAAGTGCTCCGTCTGTTTCAGAGCAGACATCGGAACCAACAACTGCTGAATATACAGCAAACGTTTTGGTTCAGGAACAAACCAAATTCAATTATTACATTATCGGCGGAAGTTTCAAAAGCGAGGAAAATGCAGTTAATTACCTTCAGCAACTGAAAGAGCAAGGATACAACGGACAAAATCTGGGAGTATTTAAAGGGTTGCACCGCATTGCAATGAAAGGTTTTGTTACAATAGAAGATGCCCAGAAAGAACTAAACACGCTGCTCTACCAAAACCCGCAGTCGGGTGTCTGGATATGCGCAAACGAATAATTTTTGAAAGCTCCGAAAGGGGCTTTTTTTGTTTTATGAAACATTCAGGCAGTAAAAAGCCACTCCGGAAATCCCGAAATGGCTTTTGTAATTGAAGTATGAAAACCAGTCAAATTTTATAAACCTTTTCTCTCTTAACCTTATAAATTGACCGACTTGTATTTGTTCATGGCTTTGAGACAAACTACATGGCGGCTCTTTTACAAAACCTGTGCCAACAATCCTGATAAAGTGGTCATTTATTGTTTTTATTTAATCAGGTTAAGCATGTTTATATCTTCCCAATTGTATTCACCAGCAAATCAATTACATGATTCACATTCTGGTTAAAAACCTTTAATACATCGCCCCATGTCACCGGAGCCTCATCTGTTTTCCAGCAGTCGTAATCAGTACTCATGGCAATGGCTGCATACGGAATTCCCAGTTCGTTGGCCAGAATCGCTTCAGGAGCAGTTGACATGTTAACCACATCGGCTCCCCAAATCCGAAACATATTCGATTCTGCGCGGGTTGAAAAGCGCGGCCCTTCGATGGTCACAACTGTTCCTTTCTCAAAGATCTTCATTTTCAATTCGTTTGCCGTTTCGATGATCTTCGTTCGAAGGAAGTTGTCAAACGGATCAGCCATTGGGGGTATGTTTCATCTCACGAGGCTCAAACGATTCGAAGAATGTTACCGGTCGATGTCGTGTAAAATCGATGAACTGATCGAGTACTACAAAAACGCCTCGCCCGATTTCCTGACGCAAACTTCCGCAGGCGGTTGTAGCCAGAATGTGGGTGCAACCAATTTCGCGGATTGCCCAAATGTTGGCCCGGTTGTTTACCTGTGTGGGTGGAATAGTATGCTGGCGCCCATGCCGGGAAAGGATTGCAACTTCGCGGCCATTGATTGTTCCGCATTTAAAATCGGAAGTTGTTGATCCGTAAGGTGTGTCAATTTTCAGTTCGGTGGCATTTTTCAGTATCGCCGGATTTTCGAGACCTGAACCACCAATGATTGCAATTTTAGTCATTTTGATAACGGTTATAAATTTTGATAATTTCAGTTGTTGCTTCAGTAAGGTTGCTGCCAAAGGCCAAAATTCCTTCCCGATGCCCGCCCATTACAATGATCTTTTCATTTATTTCTGAAGCAAGTTTTCCTACTGCATAAGCCATTTCAGGAGTTCCATATTCAATTTCGGCGGAAGTTGTTGGATAGTCGTTCAGCAGTTTTTCCCATAACCACAAGTTGTGAACATGAACCACTGATCCTACTTCAGGAAGTGACTGGTAAATTGATGCATGGGTGAGGCTTTCGGCTGAGGCTTTTGTCATTCCTGAACAGTAAATAGAATTCTTTTCAAAATCATACTCGGTAACCATAGCATAATGCGATTGATCAAGTTTTTCGAATTGCCCTGTTGCGCTGCCAGTAATGATAAACGATGCGCTTTGGCCTGATTTTACTGATATGTTTCCGAAGCCAATTCCGTCAGGATACATTCCAATCAATCCCAAAGCATAAAGTTTTGTTCTTGCGGTTTCGAGTTGTCTGAACATTTCTTCCTGAAACGGAAATTCCTCTTTCAGCCAATTACAGTTAAATTTGATATAGCCTTCTGTCATAGGTTCATTTTTTCAGGAAACAAGTTTAAAATTCCTTCGCGGGTTGATTTGCAAACTCCACGTTCAGTAATCAGACCAGTTACCAACCGTGCCGGCGTCACGTCGAAACCATAATTGGCCACGGCACTTTTCTCCGGAAATATCATGAATTCGTGCACTTCGCCGTCCAGCAATCCTTCCATCATTGAAACCTCTCTCCCATCGCGCTGTTCAATCGGAATTTCAAGAAGTCCGTCATTCAAATTCCAATCGATGGAGGTTGAAGGCAAGGCCACATAAAACGGGATTCCATTATCCGAAGCCGCGAGCGCTTTCAGGTAAGTACCAATTTTATTGGCCACATCGCCGTTTAAAGTAGTACGATCACTTCCAACAATCACCATGTCAACCATATTGTGCTGCATCAAGTGCCCGCCGGTATTGTCAGGAATGATGGTGTGCGGAATGCCGGCATCGCCCAATTCCCAGGCAGTGAGGCGCGCTCCCTGATTGCGCGGGCGGGTTTCGTCCACCCAAACATGAACCGGAATGCCAGCTTCATGCGCCAGATAAATGGGTGCGGTTGCTGTGCCCAATTCCACACAAGCCAACCGTCCGGCATTACAATGGGTCTGGATTTGCACCGGTTCACCGTTTTTTGTCTCACTAATTTCCTGAATAATTTTCAACCCATGCAGTCCAATATTTTTGCTGAAATCAATCTCCCGATGCTTCAGGTTTTCTGCATAATCAAAGAGCTTTTCAACATTTTCTGAAACTGAAATATGATCAGAAATTACGGAAAGCGCTTCATCAACTGCAAAAGCCAGATTTACCGCAGTTGGCCTGGTTGATTTCAACTTTTCGGCTGCCAGTTTCATTTCCGCCTGAAAATCATTTCCGGAGTAATTGCGCGCAGCCAGGTACATTCCATATGCAGCAGTAACGCCAATAAGCGGAGCACCTCTCACAACCATTTCACTGATAGCGTCTCCGGCCTCTTCCAAAGTTCCGATTTCGATGATCAAATTCTGAAATGGTAGTTTTCGCTGGTCAATTGTTTCGACGAGTTGTTTTTGATGATTGTACCATATTGTCTGCGGATTTCCCATGTTTTTTCGGCTTATATTTTAGGAGTCAAATATAGGCAAATACAACATCAAGTTCAGAATACAGAAAATCGGTTGGGAAATTTTGTCTTTGTATTCCCATTATTTTTCAGACTTTTGTGATCTCAAAATTTGACTCAATGGAATTCTTAAAAGGAATCAAAAACATAATCTTTGATCTGGGAGGTGTTTTACTGAACATCGATCCTAAAAAAACAATTGAAGCATTTGGACAGCTTGGCATGGAACAGTTGATTGGCGACAAAGGCCTGACCTACGATCACGATATTTTTTACCTGATGGAACAGGGCAAAATAACTCCGGGAGAATTTAGAAACGGAGTTAGGGAACTGCTTCCGGCAGAGGTCACCGATGAACAAATTGATGCGGCCTGGACTGCCATGTTGCTCGATTTTCCTAAAGTGCGGGTAGAATTGGTTCAAAAACTTCGGAATGAATTTAACATCTATCTTTTCAGCAATACCAACGCCATTCATGTTGCAAAATATCAGGACATTTTCAGAAAACAACACAGCTTTGAAGTTTCCTCATTGTTCGAAAAAGACTTTCACTCGAACGAAATAGGCTTCAGGAAACCAACACTGGAATCATTTCAGGAAATTATCCGCCTTTCAGGGATTAATCCTGAAGAATCATTATTTATTGACGATTCGCTTCAAAATGTGGAAGGAGCCATTGCTTGCGGACTGAAAGGATATTGGCTCGAACCCGGCCAAAAAATTGAAGAAATTTTTCAGAAATACCAGTAACAGAAAAAACTTGCCTTGACTTTTTGGTAAAAACAGCTAAATCTTGCCTTGACTTTTCGGTAATAACAATTGAATCTTGCCTTGACTTTTTGTTATTTAATGTTTATATTTGATCTGATTTATTGTCATAATAGATCATAAGTAATTAAATTTCAAAGCTATGAGACGAAATATATCAAACAAACTGCTTGCATGGAAGGAATCTTCCGGACGGAAAGTACTTTTATTGAGAGGAGCCCGACAGGTTGGGAAGACTTTTATCGTTCGTGAACTTGGAAAATCATTCTTCAATTTTGTGGAAGTAAATTTTGAGAAGGATACCGTTGTTGCAAGCTTTTTCAATCAAGATCTTGATCCAATCCGTATATGCCAGGAATTATCGGCTTTTTACGGAAAACCGATCCGTGAAAACGAAACCCTTTTATTTTTTGATGAGATTCAGGCATGTCCCAGAGCAATCTCGTCGCTAAGGTTTTTTTACGAAAACAAGCCGGAATTGCATATGATTGCAGCCGGGTCGTTGCTCGAGTTTGCTTTGGCCGAACTGCCTTCTTTTGGTGTTGGCCGTATCCGGTCGATGTTTATGTACCCTATGTCTTTCAATGAATTTCTATTGGCGCACCAAAGAGATCAGTTTGTTGATCTTATCAAACAGGCATCGCCTGACAATCCGATGAATCCAGTTTTTCATGAGATGCTGACCGATTATTACCGGAAGTTTCAATTGACCGGAGGAATGCCGGAAGTAGTTCTTCAGGTGGTTGAAAACAAGAGCTTGCTCGATGGACTGAACGTACTGGAAGACTTGACCTTGTCGATTCGCGATGATTTTTCGAAGTACCATAAACGCGTGCCCGAAAGTCGTATCAGAGAAGTTTTTGCCAGCATTGTGGAGCAGGCCGGGGCCAAGTTCGTATATTCGAACGTAGTTGCCAAGGCCAGCCTTCCTCAAATAAAAGAAGCGCTCGATTTACTTGTGATGGCTGGGTTAGCATATCCGGTTTACCATACTTCGGCCAATGGATTTCCTTTGGGAGCACAAATGGATGTGAAAAAGTTTAAGGTTTTGCTTTACGACACCGGAATTTTTCAGCATATTCTTGGTCTGAATATACGTGAATATCTGGTGGTTGAAGAAATGGACATGGTGAACAAAGGCAGTCTGGCGGAAATTTATGCTGGCTTGGAATTAATAAAGGCATCTTCCATGTTCGAAAAGCCTCAGCTTTTTTACTGGCACCGTCAGGAAAGAGGAAGCAATGCCGAGGTCGATTATGTGATCACGCAAGGTTCTGAAATTGTGCCGGTTGAAATCAAATCGGGCTACAGTGGCAAAATGCAAAGTATGCGCCTGTTCATGAAAGAAAAGAATTTGAACAGAGGAATCCGTTCATCGCTCGAAAATTTTGGAAGAGACGGAAATATAGAAATTGTTCCCCTTTATGCTATATCTACTCTTGTCAAGGAATAACTGCGACTGAAAACTGTGACTGAATACTTCCCTACGCTTCACGGTCTTTCCAGTCGCCGTTTTCGCGAATAATTGCTTCCAATTCCTCAACAGCCTGTTCAAAAGGAATGTGTTTCTTCATCAGTTTTTGCCTCTTGTAAAGATTCACATTTCCGGGGCCTGCGCCAACAAAGCCATAATCTACATCGCCCATTTCACCGGGACCATTCACCACACAGCCCATAACACCAATTTTCAGGTGATCGAGATGATTGAAATGTGCTTTAATCTTGATGGTAGTTTCATGAAGGTCGAACAAAGTCCGTCCACATCCGGGGCATGAAATGAATTCAGTTTTGGTCAAACGCATCCGGCTGGCCTGCAAAAGTGAGAAGCTCAAATCTTTCAGATCGGTAAAAGTAATCTGATCCGATTCATTGGTGATGCAAACTCCATCTCCGTATCCATCAATCAGCAAGCCACCCAAATCGGCTGCAGCTTTTATCTGAAGATTTTCAAGATACCGTTCGTTGTATTTTCTGAAAATTACCACCGGAACTTTCCAGATATGTGATTCAAGTGTCATGAAAAAAGCCCGCAACTCAGCAAATGGATTCTTGTTAAAACTTTCCAGAATCAGAATCGTTTTGCGCGTTTGCTTCAGTTTGGTAATAATTTCAGGATTTTCATTCATGAAATGATCAAACTCTTCCTTGTTGGTACGGATAAACTTGGTTTGGCCCCAGTGCGATCCACCG
>JAUYTA010000536.1 GCA_030695265.1 Bacteroidota bacterium | reverse complement strand
CCGCCGAGGTGGGAGAAGGAGGAAAAAGACATTTCAATTACGGAATTGTATGCCGAGATTGTGTCGAATGAAATTAGAAATCAGCTTATTCTCGATGATGTAGTTCAATGTTTTGAGAATGGCAGAAATTGCATTGTTTTGACCGAAAGAACAGCCCATGTAGAACTACTTACAAAAGAACTTGGCAAACGGATTCCAGATGTGATATCGGTGATGGGAAGTATGGGTGCAAAGGAAACAAGGGAAATCATGAATCGAATAGCGAATGCTTCAAAAGACAAACCTCTGACTTTAGTTTCGACAGGCAGATATATTGGAGAAGGTTTTGATGAACCCCGGCTTGATACGTTATTTTTAGCCATGCCTATATCATGGAAAGGAACCTTGCAACAATATGCAGGAAGGCTTCACCGGCTTTTTGAAGGAAAAAAGGAAGTATTCATTTACGATTATGCCGATATTCATGTGAGAATGTTTGAGAAGATGTATAATAAACGTCTTTCGGGATATGCATCCATTGGCTATAAAGCAAAAGGAGAAAGTTTTGCACAGGAAAATGTGGATATTATCTTTGACAAGAACAATTTTTTGCCGGTATATTCGAATGACATCGTAAATGCAGCCAGAGAAATCCTGATTGTAAGTCCTTTTGTAACAAAGAAACGTACTTTGCAAATGATGCAAAATCTAAAGAATGCGATTGTAAATTCCGTAAAAGTAGTTGTTGTAACCAGACCTTCTGCAGATTATAAAGGAAAGGATATTTCAACCTGGGTGGAATCTATTGAGTTTTTGAAAGAGGCGGGAGTCACAGTTATACAGAAATCAAATATCCATCAGAAATTTGCGGTCATCGATCAAAAAATCGTTTGGTACGGAAGTATTAATCTATTGAGTTTTGGTAGCGCCGAAGAAAGTATAATGCGGCTAGAAAGTCCCAATATAGCATACGAACTATTAAAAAGCATCAATTAAACGATTTGATCAAATTGAAGTCAAAATGAAAATCTTTATAAATTCTAAATCAACTAACCATGAAAAAACCAATCTTCCAGGCAGCTTTCTTTTCTTTTTTCCTTTTCTTTTTTTCATACTTAATACAAGCTCAGGTCACTCCTTCCGATTTTTCCAACAACTGGCCCGAATGGCGTGGATTGTATAATTCAGGATCAGTTATCGGAGGAGATACTCCAGTTGAATTCAGCGAAACAAAAAACGTAAAGTGGAAAACTGAAATTCCGGGGAAAGGCCATGCAACGCCTATTATTTGGGGAGATCAGATCATTTTGCAAACAGCTGTAGCCACCGGCAAAAAAGTTGAAAAACCTGATACAACAAATACGGAAAACCGCATGGCTCCCAGTCAGACTGAATTTATCCATGAATTTAAAGTGATTTCGGTGGATAAACCTTCAGGAAAAATAAACTGGCAAACTGTTGTTACCGAAGAATTACCTGCTGAACGTACCCACGAGCTAAGTAGCTGGGCATCGAATTCGCCGGTTACCGATGGTGAAAATATTTATGCTTTTTTCGGTTCCCGCGGATTGTTTTGTTTGGATATGCAGGGAGTTGTGAAATGGAAACGCGATTTCGGTCAAATGGAAATTGTGGCCAGTTTTGGCGAGGGCAACTCACCAGCTGTAAGCAATGACAAAATTTTTGTGCAGTGGGATCATCAGCAAAAATCGTATTTGTACGCTTTGGATAAAAAAACCGGCAAGGAAGTGTGGACAGCCGAAAGGGACGAAATTACTTCGTGGGCAACCCCGCTGATCGTTGAAGTGAATGGGAAAACGCAGGTTGTTACGAGCGCCACCAACAAAGTACGCTGTTACGATGCCGAAACTGGTGAAATCATTTGGGAATGCACCGGAATGACACGCAATGTAATTCCAAATCCGATGTATGCCGATGGCATCCTCTACCTGATGAGCGGATTCAGGGGAAATGCAATTAAAGCAGTTGATCTGGCCAAAGCGAAGGGCGATATTACCGGAACTGTTGCAATTATTTGGGAATACAATCAGGATGCACCTTACACGCCAAGTCCGGTTTTGATGGATGGCAAACTGTATTTTCTTAAAGGCAACAACGGAATTATGACTTGTCTGGATGCCAGGGATGGGAAAGTGATATACAGCAATCAGAAGCTGGATGGAATTACCAATATTTTCTCATCACCCACCGGGAATAAAGACAAAATTTACATTGCCGCAGCGAATGTAATTAATGTGGTGAAAGCCGGTCCTGAATTCTCCATTCTGGCAAAAAACACTTTGGATGATACCTTCCATGCTTCACCGGTGATTGTTGGGAACGATCTGTTTTTACGCGGTTTTAAATCACTGTATTGTATTTCTGAAAAGTAATCTGAAAGGAGAGAAACTTCTAATACTCACCGCTCACGTCTGTCAGAACCTCATATCCGGTTTCGGTAATCAGAATTGTATGTTCAAATTGCGCGGATAGTTTTTTGTCAACTGTCCGTGCAGTCCATTTATCAACTTTATCGACCACTGTACCGGGCCGGCCCTGATTAACCATTGGCTCGATTGTGAATGTCATTCCCGGTTTCATAATAGAGCCGGTATTTCTGCGGGAAGTATGATCAATCTGCGGTTCTTCGTGGAATTCAATGCCGACTCCATGTCCGCAATATTCATAAACAACACTGAAACCTTTAGATTTCACGTATTTGCTGATTGCAAAGCCGATGTTCCCGAAGTTGTTTCCTGGTTTTACCTGCTGGATGCCCAGAAAAAGACTGTGCCTGGTGGCATCAATCAGGTCAAGTGCAACTTTTGACACTTCGCCGATTGTAAACATTTTACTTGTATCTCCATAATATCCATTTAATATGGTAGTTACATCAATATTCACGATGTCACCATTTTTTAGAATATTATTTTCTGATGGAATTCCATGACAAACTACTTCATTTATTGAGGTACAACACGATTTCGGAAATCCGCCGTATCCCAATGTTGCCGGGATTGCTCCATTTTCGCGGATAAAAGCTTCAATTTTTTTATCTATAAATTCGGTTGAAACACCTTCTTTCACAAAATCAGCTATATACTCCAATGTTTGTCCTGCCAGCTTGCTACTTTTTCGAATCCCCTCAATCTGTTCCGGTGTTTTTATGATAATTTTTTCCATCTAATTATAAAATTTGTGCAAAAGTCGCTAAATTGATTGGTAATTCAAAACTCAACAATACATTTGCATAAAGGTTTAAATCAACCTGCAAATTATGGAAAAATACACGGAGCATCTTTCAATAAAATCCTATCACACCAACCAATACGGGCAAGCGTCAATTGCATCAATTTTCAATATCCTGATTGAAGCTGCCTGGGCACATGCACAGGTAATGGATTGGGGTTATGACAGTCTTAAAAGCAATAATCTGTTCTGGGTACTGTCACGAATGTATTTTCAGATCGGGAAATACCCTGTCTGGCAGGAAAAGATTACATTAAATACATGGTCGGCCGGAACAGATGGTATGTATGCCTACCGTGAATACATTGTTGAAAACGAAAAGGGCGAAATACTTCTAAAGGCAAGTTCTGCCTGGCTGATTCTTGATTTGGAAACACATAAAATTTTCAGGCTAAGCGATTTTAGAGCAACTTTCCCCAAGCGAATCGATGCAAATGCATGCCGCAATCCCAAACGCATTAAACCTGATATTCATACTGGAGAATTGAAGTATTTTCCAGTATTGTTCAGCGAGCTCGACATCAATCAGCATTTTAACAGCGTAAAATCAGTTGAACGTGTGTTAGACGATTTTGGGATTGAATTTCTGAACCAAAACGAATCTGCCGAATTGGAAGTGAATTACCTGAAAGAAGGTCAGACTGGCGATTTCATCGCAGTAACACGAACGCAATTGTCAGAGAATGAATACCTGAATTGCCTGGTTCGGGCATTGGATAGAGCAGATTTATGCGTGATGCGGACTGTATGGAGACCGAGGACTTAGCTGATTAGCTTTTCCCCAATTTTTAACTTGAACATTAAACCATTATAATGATCGAAATTTGCGCATTGGCTTCGGGAAGCAATGGAAATTGCTATTATATCGGCA
>JAUYTA010000480.1 GCA_030695265.1 Bacteroidota bacterium | reverse complement strand
ATTGATGATGTAAGTAATTACAGGTGAAAGCAATCCGAGAATGGGCACGTAGCGGTCGTGAACCTGCTTTTTAGTCAGGATTCCGAAAGCAAAAAGCCCCAGCAACGGCCCGTAAGTGTATCCGGCTACCTTGAAAACTGCCGTAACCACGCTGTCGTTGTTGATGAACCAAAACAGAAGTATCACCAAAAACATGAGTACCGAAAAGGCAATGTGTACTTTGATGCGTTTCGGTTTGCTGTTCGGATTTTTCGGATCGACATTCAGAAAGTCGATGCAAAAAGAGGTGGTCAGGGCTGTAAGCGCCGAGTCGGCACTCGAATAGGCCGCCGAAACAATTCCCAGCAAAAACAGTATTCCGGTGATCAGGCCAAAATGCTGCAAAGCAAGCATCGGGAACAAATCGTCGGTTTTGGTTGGAAGTGCAATGCTTTTTTGTTGCGCAAAAATGTACAACATCACGCCGAGGCAAAGAAAAAGCAGGTTCGCAATGATGAAGGCAAAACTAAACCAGTAGATATTTTTCTGCGCGTCCTTCCGGTTTTTGCAGGTCAAACTTTTCTGCATCATATTCTGATCCAAGCCGTTCATTACGATTACAATTCCCAGCCCGGCAAAAAACTGCTTAAAAAAGTTGGTTTTCGAACGCCAGTCCCAGTCGAACATGTCGCTATACGGATGCTGTTCAATGGATTTCACCATTTCGCCCATACTCATATTCAGTTGCGATGAAATAATATAAATGGTGAGGCCGACCGAACTTAAGATGAAAAGAGTTTGCAGCGAATCGGTCCAGACCACAGTTTTAATTCCGGCACGGAACGTGTAAACCCAGATCATAAAAATAGTGAACATGACCGTTGCCCAAAATGGAATTCCAACAGCGTCGAAAAAAGCGATTTGCAGGACCCCGGCAACCAGATACATGCGAAACGAAGCCCCGATGGTTTGCGAAATCAGGAAAAAGAACGAACCGGTTTTATAGGATCGAACGCCAAAACGCTGATCGAGATAAGTATAAATGGAAACCAATTGCAATTTGTAGTATAGCGGGACAAGTACCAGTGCTACAATCCAGTAGCCGACGAAATTACCAAGCAAAAACTGAAGATAAGTCCAGCCCGAATTACCGACTTCGCCCGGAACAGAAATAAACGTTACTCCTGAAATGGTTGTCCCGATCATGGCAAAGGCCACCAGATACCACGGAGAGGTGCGGTTTCCGGTAAAAAAGGTCTCGCTCGTCACATTTTTGGAGGTAAAATACGAAACTGCCATCAACATGCCGAAAAAAGTCAGAATGACAAAAAATACGATTGTTATGCTCATCTCTAATAAAGTTCAAAGTTTCAGGTTCAAAGTTTCTAGTTTGTCCGTTGTCAACGGCCTTTTAGATTTTAAATTTATGTTTTCTATTTAATGAACGCTTGTCGCATACAAATTTTTCTCCTTCAATTTTAATCAAAATCCGTTCGCTAAAGCGGAACTGCCTGTCCCGATCTTATCGGGAGCAAAGGATACAGCTCTTATCACCAGATTCCTTCATTCAAAGCTTTTTTTCAACTTTGAACTTTGAACGTGAAACCTGAAACTCATTTGTATTCCACTTCCATGTTCCAGCTCCACTTGTTAAAATAGAGGTTTCCCCCCTCCCCCTCCAGTTCACCGCGCTGAAAATCGTACGGTTCGCTGCGTGGGTATTTTTTCTTTGGTGACAGTTCCCGTGCATAATCGTCGTTCACAATCAGGCGGTACGAATCTATCCCTGAACGGTAAAAGTTACGGACTTTCTCATCCTGACTATCCTGTAAACCAAACGACTGATCGACCGGAACCCAGCCAACTCCTTCAAAATACACTTCGCACCAATCGTGTAAATTTACTTCGCCCGGATGCAACATCCAACCGCTTTGCCATTTCGCCGGAATGCCCTGCGAACGCGCCAAAGTCATAAACAGCAAGGTCTGCATTCCGCAATCGCCATGACGTGTTTCCATCACATAACCGGGAATATCAGGCATAATGCTGTATTCGAGCGCACTGGCCCAGCGAATTGAATCATTGATCCAGTTGTATATTTTCTGTACCTTTTTTAGCGGATTGGTTTCACCTGCCAGAATCTGATGGCCCAACTTTTTGATTTTCGGTGTAAAAACAATCTGCGGAGCCCGCTCATAAGTATTTTCTTTATATACAGAACTTTCGGTGTCATATGGTTTGATTTCATCAGAATTTAAATCAAAATACTGGGCCGAAGTTTCCACTTCAAATTCAATCCGAAATATCGTTGGCTGATCCTTTTTTGCCCGCTTTTCCAGATATACCGACCGCTGAAGATTTTTATTGCTTGCAATTTTGGCATTCTCCGGTTCGGTACTAATCAGTTTCAAATTTTTCTGCCGTGCATTTCCTTCCCTCGGAAAAGGCATCCAGCAACGGATCATTTTTCCATCAGGAATAGCATTTACGTCAACATCAATCGAATAAGTCAATTTCATTCGCACCGGCAACACAGTTTCTCCGGAAGTTCTGGTTACCGAAATTATTTTCCGGGTGTGTTCCAAGCGAAACAGATCGAGCGAATCCACCTGAAAGCCGTCAACTATTTCTTTTTGCTTTCGGGCGTCATCATCAAGCCGGAACAAATTGGCTACCGCATTTTTGAAATAGCGTTTCTCTCCGTCAATCAGACGCATTTCCAATTTCTGTGTGGTTTCCCATTGATTGAAAAGAGTAGAGTCCAAAACCGGATAATATTTTGAGAGTTGATCCTTTATTTCTGCTTCAGTCCTTACAAAATCAATTCTGATACGATTACCAATATCAACAATTGAATCTAATTTGTACAAATTGGTGGTACCCAAAGTGCCTGTTGCCTTTATAGAATTTGCCAGCAATTCCGCCTTTTGCAGTTCGCCGGAATATACCAGTTGTTCAATTCCTGAAAAATCGAACGACTTTTCAGGAGGAGTTTTGCATGCACCCAAAAGCAATAGTAAAACACCTCCAAAAAGCAATAATCCGATCGCTTTTCGAAATTGGTATGACAAATAATTTCGGTTCAATGTGATCATGAATTGTATAGATTCAATCATTTCATTTCTTCTCAACATTCTCTTATTTCTTACTCAAGGTCAATCTCCATTCGTATTTTTTTACCTTATTTTCTATTAGGCTACCTTAGTAGAAATGCAATTATTTAAAATTCCCTAACCTTATTACACCCAACTTTCATTAAATGAGGTAATAAGGTTTAATTTTTTGTTCTTTACTTTTCTACTAAGGTTACCCTAAAAAATAAGGTTTAAAAATCCAATTAACGTCCATTCTTAATATTTCAGCGTGTTGCCTTATCTTTTTTTTCTTCACCAAGACTCTCTTTCTAAAACCGTTCCGTCACATAACCCTGCCGTTTCAGGAAAGAAAGTAGGTCACCCAACCGGTTGTAAAACTTATCGGTACGTTCGGGAGCTGTTCCCAAATGAATCAGCATGATGCAGCCATTCAGACCGTTCGGATCTTTCTTTTCAAACGCTTTGATGTCGTTCAGGATGGTTTCCGACGAACGATAGCTTTTCATATCTGGCGTGGTGTAATCGGCATTCGAACGGATTCCGGGAGTAAAGTTGATAACTTTCAATCCCAATTGTCGGCTCCAATCCACACTTTCAGCATTGTACCACTCGTAAGGCGGCAAAAATACAGAAGCGTTCTCGGGCGCAATTCCAAATCCGGCAATCTTTTCATAGTTGGCTTTCAGGTCATCTGCAAATTGTTGTTGGCTAACCAATGTCGAATCGCGTTTGGTCCAGTCGGCATACAACAAATGAGCATCTGAATGCGCTCCCAAATAATGTCCATTGGCAAACAAATCCTGAATAAGTGATTTATTTTCAGGATTGTTATAGAAAGTTCCGGTAAAGAAAAATGAAGCGTTTGCCTTGTTCTTTTTCAACGTTTGAGCAATCATTTTTCCACCTTCGGCATATTCGTGGGCTGAAAAAATCAGGTAAACTTTTTTCATTTCCGGATTCATTCTGACGACAGCCCCCTGATTATCAAGTACTGTCTGCTTATTAGCTTCTGCTTCAAGCGATGAAAGCAAATAACTCAAACTTGCGGTTCCGTCCATCGTTGGTTCGTTGGTTGAATAGTCGCCCATATCGTCGTGATATACAGCCTTTCCATTCTGAAAAGCGGCATATTCATCGGCTTCGTGCAAGGTTATTCCGATTAAGCCGTTGTAAATGTGCGAATAAACCGGACCATCGACAAGTCCGCCAGTGGTGGTTTCCTTCAGGATGTAGGTGAGCGACGAATGCGGAATGGCAGGATAATCGCCGCCAGCAGGAAGTCCGCAAATCATCGAAGTTCCCCACGGATTGCAGCCCAAAAGCCAATCGGTGAGCGCCGCTTCCATTTCTTCGTAACTGTTGTCGCCGGTAATTTTGCGGTACAATTTCGCCTGTGTTGCGGCGGCAACTACCAGATTATTAGAGCACCAGATAAACGGAACGCCAATCAGGAAAGGATCATTTCCTGCATATTTCTTCAATTGGTCAAGCCCTTGTTTCATCAAACCGGCAAACTGTTTGGCGATTGCGGGATTGTCTGACTGAGCAAGCAGCGCATGTCCCAGATTCACAAACGGATAAAACTGGTAATGACGACCACGGTTCAGTTCCATCCATGGTGTTACCGGTTCAAGTTCGCCCCAGTATTTGGCTTCTTTCTGAAAATCAATTTGTTTATCCAACGGAATGAGCGAAGCAGCTGCCAATTCCATGTCGTCAACCCAATTGTCTTCTTCGTAAAAATAAGGCGAAACCATGCAGGCAGTTTGGAAATTCCCTAAATCGGATTTTGCAAAATCCCAGGCCTCACGAGACTTTTCGAGCATTTGATCTGCCAAT
>JAUYTA010000478.1 GCA_030695265.1 Bacteroidota bacterium | reverse complement strand
ATTGGCAGTAACGGAATTGGAAAAAGCACTTTGTTGCGAACACTGACCGGTTTTCAGAAACCTTTGAACGGAGAAATACTGTTCAACGACCGGAAACTGGGCAGTTTCAGTATCAAGGAATTGGCGCGGGTGCTGAGTTTTGTTTCTACGGAAGCCATTCGCGTGCAAAACCTGCGTGTTTGGGAGCTTTTGGCCATGGGGCGTTATCCGTACACCAATTTGATGGGAACCCTGACAGACGAAGATAACCGCATCATCAAACGTGCCATTCAGCAAGTCGGACTGGCAGGCTATGAAGACAGGATGATCGACCAGATCAGCGACGGAGAGCGGCAACGTGCAATGATCGCCCGGACACTCGTTCAGGATACACCGCTTATTATTTTGGACGAACCAACCGCCTTTCTGGATATCAGGAACAAATACGAAATTATTCACCTTTTACACGACTTTGTGAAGACTGAAAACAAGACGGTACTGTTTTCTACCCACGACCTGAATATTTCTACTTCTGAAGTTGATAAAATATGGTTAATGCTTGACGATAAAGTTGTTGAAGGCGCACCTGAAGATTTAATTCTGGCCGGAAATTTCGATCAGATGTTTCATTCCGATAAGGTTTATTTCAATGGTGAATCGGGAGATTTTATGCTTCGGAAAAATACAATCGGCACTTATACTTTGAAGGGTTCAGAAGGCAAAATATTTAACTGGACTTGCCGCGCTTTGCAGCGAATAGGCTTGGTTTATACTGAAACCGATCCTCTGGTTGTGATAAACATTCCAACGGAAGAAAAAAACATGGTTTGGAAGGTCGAAATAAATTCAACAGAAAAACTTGTTTGTTCTTCACTTTATGAGTTGACCGCGGAGTTGGGCAAACGCTTAATCAGCCTTTAAAACCTATTTTGGGGTTACAAAAAATCCGGCCATTTTAATGGCTTCAGGAGTGCTGACAAAATCGGCTTTTGAAGTTTGAATAACATCAGCAACCGCTTTATAAGTTGGACAATTGCGGATGCTGATTTTCTTGTTTTGAGCATGTATTTTGGCTACCACATCTTTAAATTTCTGAAAATCTTCGAAGGGAATATTCCCGGTTCCTTTCCAACTGGTTATTTCACTGAAATCAATTTCAATTAAGGGCATTAGATTCGAATCCGCTTTTTTGTCGATATCGGCCAGACTGCCCACCAAACCCAGAAAACTTGGCTTGATGCTATTTATTTTTTCGAGCTGACTGTTGTCTTTTATGAGGATGCGAAGTTTACCCGGATGTTTTACTCCGGCAAGTTCGAAAGTTAGCATATCAGTAAACGGGCGCATTTCGGCTGCCAGTTGTTTGTAAACCTGAATGGGCTGGTTTGAAATGTTCAAAATCAGGTAAATATCTCCTTTATACCCAGGAATAATTTCGCCATTGTTTTTCTTATACTGATTGAAAAGGGGATACAAATAAGCGTCGGTAAGGGTTGGTAACTTGTGGTTGGCGCTGTCAGGCATTAAATCGGTGACGAACAACTTTCCATATATATACATCACATCAACCTCAAAATTAAGGATACCGTTGCCTATCGATTCCCACAATTCGGTTTTACTGCTGAAATTTTGCGAGGAAATAATCGGTTTCGCATTTTTTTGCGAGTAAGCCAATTGAACCATCAACACTGCCAAAATACCTATAAATATTTTTTTTACCATTTTCTCATTTGAAAGTCAGTAAAATTAGGTTTTAAAATCTGAAACTTGAGTCGCTCAATGAAGTATTTTCCTTTTATGTTTTGAGGTAAAATTAAAAAATCATTCGAATCACACAAAAAATGGTGGAATCTCATGCAACGAAATTAATACTTGTACGTCTTATATTCAGAAAACAGAAAACAAAAAGTTAATCATTTAATCTCAAAGCCATGAAAACAAGTACAATTCGTCTTTCAGTATTCGTAGTTTTAGTGTTTGCAAGCTCATTTTCATTCGCCAATCCTGTCGGCAAAGAAGCCAATGAAGCAGAAATTACCCCGGTTGAAAACCTGTATTTAGGCAATTCGATCGAAAAAGTCTGGAAAATCAGTTATTCAGAACAGGAAAATCCTGTTACAATAGCTTTGCGCACTGTTGGAAGTGGAAAGGAGTATGTTGTCCGTTCCCAATTCTTTGAAGTTATCTATGCTTCAGGCCCTGAAGGTTTTGGAGTAAAAAAAATTCATTCTTCACTAAGAGAAGTCCCTGCAAAGTTAACTTCTTCCGTTTTAAATAAACAGCAATTTCAAAATCAAAGAATTCTGACTTCGAATAATATTTCGGATGCTTATGCTTTGGAATTGATCGCCGGCTTTTTGCCCGACCTTCTAAATGACGGTTATAAGCATTTGATTTTCTAATCAGAAATTTGGTTTTGTAAGAAAAGGCCATTGGATATTCCGATGGCTTTTTTTATGCAGTGTCATGAAAAAGAAATCAACTTCATAACCGTTTTTGTCATTAAAATATTCGAATGATTTTTTTTTGCTGATATATTGTCAGTTATTACGGAATAAAAGACAATTCTGGCTGATCTTTCTTTGATTAGCCGGGTGGCATGATAATCGTAAAAACCAATTCGTGTTTTAAACATTATAACTACATTTGTGGCTTGAAAATTTTGATCAATTAAAACCTTTACAATGGCATTTTTAAATAAAATTCTGGGCAAATTTCTTGGCAATAAGGCAGATAAAGACATGACTGAGATTACGCCATTGCTTGAAATGACAAAAAAAGAATACGAACGCATTAAATTACTCTCCAATAATGAACTGAGAGCCGAATCTGACCGGTTAAAAGCAGTAATAAAAGAGCGGATTAAACCTGAAGAAGACAAGATTGCTGAACTGAACGAGCTGGCAGAAACAGTTGATATTCAGGAAAGTGAAAAGATCTATCAGGAAATTGACAAACTAGAAGAAAAAATTAAGGACAAGCTCGAAGAAGTTTTGAATGAAATACTTCCGGCGGCATTTTCAGTAATTAAAGCAACAGCCAAACTTTTTAATGACAATGAAAAGGTTATTGTAAAAGCAACCGATTTCGACCGTGATCTTGCAACAATCAGGAACAGTATTCTTATTGAAGGCGAAAACGCTGTTTGGCTGAATAAATGGATGGCCGGTGGAAACCAGGTTACCTGGGACATGGTTCATTACGATGTGCAGCTGATCGGAGGGATTGTGCTGCATCAGGGAAAAGTAGCTGAAATGGGCACTGGTGAAGGAAAAACACTTGTGGCAACGTTGGCTGTTTTTCTGAATGCATTGACCGGAAGAGGCGTTCATCTGGTAACAGTAAACGACTATCTGTCGAAACGTGACTCGGAATGGATGGGGCCAATCTTCGAATTTCACGGCCTGACCGTTGATTGTATCGATAAACATCAACCCAACTCCGAAGGCCGCCGCAAAGCATATTTGGCCGATATTACATACGGAACCAACAACGAATTCGGCTTCGATTATTTGCGCGACAACATGGCCATCAATCCAAACGATCTGGTTCAGCGCAAACACCACTATTCAATCGTCGATGAAGTCGATTCAGTTTTGATTGACGATGCCCGTACTCCTTTGATTATTTCAGGGCCGATTCCGAAAGGCGAAATTCAGAAGTTTGAAGAACTACGTCCCAAGGTTGAGAAACTATATGCAGCCCAGAGAAATGTTGTCAACCAATGTTTGTCGGATGCAAAACGAATCCTGAACAATCCGAATGCTACCAAGGAGGAAAAAGAACAAGGTTCCATTTTATTGCTTCGTGCACAGAAAGGATTACCAAAGAATAAGGCGATTATTAAATTCCTGAGCGAAGAGGGAATAAAAAGCCAGATGACAAAAACAGAGAATTACCACATGCAGGACAATAACAAGCTCATGCATATCATTACCGATCCGCTGTTTTTTGTGATTGAAGAGAAACAAAATTCAGTAGAGCTGACCGACAAGGGAATTGACCTGATTTCGGATGACGTTGAAGATCAGATGTTTTTTGTATTGCCCGATGTTGGTTCTGAAATTGCTGAAATTGAAAACGATAAATCGCTCACCAAAGAGCAGGTGCTGGCAAAGAAAGATGAAATGCTTACTGATTACTCCATAAAATCGGAGCGCGTTCATACCATTAACCAGTTGCTGAAAGCGTACGCAATGTTCGAAAAGGATGTTGAATACGTGGTTATTGAAAACAAGGTAAAAATCGTTGATGAACAAACCGGCCGTATCATGGAAGGCCGTCGTTATTCGGATGGTTTGCACCAGGCCATTGAAGCCAAGGAACGGGTGAAAGTGGAAGCTGCTACCCAAACTTTCGCGACCATCACCCTTCAGAATTATTTCAGGATGTATCACAAACTGGCCGGTATGACCGGTACTGCTGAAACAGAAGCAGGTGAGTTGTGGGACATCTATAAACTGGACGTGGTGGTGATCCCTACCAATAGAAAAGTTGTACGCGACGACCGCGAAGACATGGTATATAAAACCACACGCGAAAAATACAACGCGGTGGTTGACGAAATTGTG
>JAUYTA010000473.1 GCA_030695265.1 Bacteroidota bacterium | reverse complement strand
CCTGAATTCCCAAATCTTCAATAACCTCGGCAAGAAGTCGGTGAATTACGCCATGACTGCAACCCGGGCAGTAATGCATGGTCGTGCTGGTCAGCAATGCTGGTTTTTTGTAAACCAGATTTTTTGGGTGAATGATATCTGCGAGTTCCATAAATTATCCTCCTATCAGTTTTTGTTCAAGTGCCTCAACTACTTCCGACGGAGTTGGAATAATCCCGCCCATCCGTCCAAAATGTTTAACAGGCAAAGCGCATCCAACAGCCATTTGAACATCTTCAATCATTTGTCCGGCATTCATCTCAACCACTAAAAATCCTTTTACCCGTTTTGCCAATTCAGCAATTGGTTTCTTCGGAAACGGGAACAGAGTAATCGGGCGAAGTAGTCCCAGTTTGATGCCTTTTTCGCGGGCCAAATCCACTGATTTCTGGCAAACCCTTGATGATGAACCAAAAGCTACGATTATATATTCGGCATCGTCGCATTGAATCTCTTCAAAAAGGACTTCCTCTGCTTCCATTTTGGCGTATTTTGCCTGCAAGCGTTGGTTGTTTGCTTCCATTTTCAATGAGTCCATTTCAAGAGAAGTAATGATATTTGCTTTGCGGTTTGGCTTGCGTCCATTGGTTGCCCATGATCCGTATTTCGCATCAATCTCTTCGGTGGTCAATCTTGGAATATAATCGGCGAGAACCACTTTTTCCATCATTTGGCCAATGGCTCCATCGCTCAGAATCATTGCCGGATTGCGGTATTTGAAAGCCAGTTTAAAGCCAAGTTCTACAAAATCGTTCATTTCCTGAACCGAAGATGGCGCAAGCACAATCAAACGGTAATCGCCGTGACCTCCGCCTTTGGTCGATTGAAAATAATCTGCCTGCGATGGCTGGATTGTTCCAAGGCCCGGACCTCCGCGCTGTACATTAACAATCAGGCAGGGCAATTCGGAACCTGCGATATAGGAAATACCTTCGGCCATTAAGCTAATTCCGGGGCTCGAAGACGAAGTAAGTACTTTTTTACCCGAGGCAGCAGCTCCGTAAACCATGTTTATGGAGGCAATTTCACTTTCGGCCTGAAGCACCACCATTCCTGTTTCATTCCAGGGTTCGCGTTCCATCAGGGTTTCCATCACTTCCGACTGGGGAGTAATGGGATAGCCGAAATAACCATCGCAACCACAGCGGATGGCAGCTTCGGCAATTACTTCATTTCCCTTCATTAATCTTAATTCGCCCATCTTAAATTATTTACAATTTGATTATTTACAATTTACGATTTTTTCATTCAATTTACTATTTTGCCTATTTACCGTTTATCTTGTTCGTTTCAACAAATAGTAAATAGTAAATCGTTTAATAGTAAATGTTTATATTTTCACCCGATAAACGGTAATGCAGGTATCGGGGCAAACTGTTGCGCAGTTTGAACAGCCAATACAAGCTGCCGGATTTTTCATGAATGAATAGTGATAGCCGCGGCTGTTAACCTGTTTGTTTTGTCCCAGCACATCCTGCGGACAAGCCACCACACAAAGACCGCAGCCCTTGCATTCTTCGTTGTCAACCACTACTGCTCCGATTACTTTTGCCATTTCTTATAATTTTATAAAGGAAAATCTTCGTTGAATTGCTTCAGCCTTTTTCCCAATTCGTCAAATTGTTCCCGTTTAACATGCGAAACACAAGCCCGAAGACCTTCTTTTTCGCTACCGGTATTTTTTAATGAGATTGCACTTATTCCGTAGTGTAATAAATTGTATAAGAGTTCACTACCGGTCATTCCCGGATATCCGATGGTGAAATAAAAACCATCGGCAATGGGTTCGTCTCCATCTTTCCCGTAAACGATCACGAAACCATTGGAAGTAAATAACTCCTTCATGATTTTGGCTTTCCGTCCGTATTCTTTTACGTCTTCAATAAAATTGAATTCCCCGTCGCTTGCTGCTTTTAACATAGCTGCCAAAGCATGTTGGGTTGAATGGGTAATTCCGGAAGAAAGCGCGTATAAAACCTGCATCACAATGGTGAAGCCAAAAGTGTCGCTACCGAATCTGGCGATCAGATTTTCGTAACTGCGGTTCCACAAAGCATTTGAAATTGCCATAATGGCGCCACGCTGACCGGCATACGAGAAAATTTTTGATGCGGAAATAAACAGCACGTAATTTTCAGTGTATTTCGCCACGGTTGGCTGATAGGGCGGTTTGCCTGGCGTAAATAAGTCTTTCCTGAAATCCATTCCGAAATAGGCGAGGTCTTCCATCACGATCACATCGTATTTGGTCGCCAGTTCACCTATAATTTGCAATTCTTCTTCCGTAAAACATATCCAGCATGGATTGTTAGGATTGGAATAAACCACAGAATTGATGTTTCCTTTCGAAAGGTAGCTTTCAAGTTTGTCCCGAAGTTTTTCGCCCCTGAAATTAAAAATATCAAAAGTGTCGAATTTGTGGCCCATCACCACCATTTGTTGTTTCTGTACTGGAAATCCGGGATCGAGGAAAAGTGTGGTATCTTTTTGTTTGTCAACATTGCCAGCCACTAAAAAAGCCGCATAAGTTCCCTGCATCGATCCGGTAGTTGGAATACAACTTGCCGGTTCAACATCAACATCCATGAACATTTTGATAAAACGGGAAGCTTCGTATTTGAGCGGTTTGATGCCGTCCATCATTGGATAAATGGATGCTACGCCCGATTGAAGCGCCTTTATTTCGGCCTCGACACCCACTTGAGCAGCGGGCAAACCCGGGACGCCCATTTCCATGCGAATGAATTTTACTTTGCTTGCTTCTTCAATATAATTGATTAATGCAACAATTTCTCTGATAGAAGCTTTTCCAATGTCTTTTATATGAAGTTGATCGGTGAATTTTTTTACAATTTCCTGACTGACCGGAGTGTTGTTCATGGCTAAATATCGGATTATGTGGGTAAAAGTAGGTAAAGTATTTTCAATATTTCAGATGGAAAATGGGTATTGCACAACACATATCGCAATTCGAAATAACTGGAAAGCTTCGAAATGGAAAATGAAAGTTTGCAACCCTTTCATGTTTTGAATTGACAGAAATTCAGGCAAAAAGGTGAACCTGTATTTTGTCATGTTTGGGGTAATTACAGTCCGAATGCTGGTTTAATGTCATTTACCCAATTGGAAACACGCTCGTCGGTCAGTTCGGGTTGAAAATCTTCATCAATCGGAAGGCCGATGAACATTCCGTCGAAAATGGCATCCGATTCCTCAAATTCGTATGAAGCCGGATCAACTTTTCCGACAATGGTTGCGCCGTTTTTCAGGAGTTGTTTTGCCAGAACGCCCATCGCATTTACAAAATGGTTCGCATAAGTAACAGAGTCGCCCAACCCAAAAATGGCAACCGTTTTTCCTGAATAATCTACTTTGCTGATGTTGGGGAAAAACTTGCTCCAGTCGGTGTTTGAAAAGTCCGAATCCCAGGTTTCCTTCCCAACAGTTGAGATTCCGAAGATGATTTTGTCATAACTTTCCAGATTTTCCGCACTGGTATCGTTTACCGAAATCATATCAATATTTTGTTCGCCCAAAGCGGTTTTTACTTTTTCGGCAACACGGTTAACGGAACCTTTTAAAGGCCCGAAAAACAATCCAATTTTGCTCATATTCTATAATTTACTGATTGTGAATTGCTAATTCTCCCCTAACATATTCCCCTAAAACCGAAAGACTTGAAACGTTTTTCAGTATGGCATGAAGGGCTTTTTCATAATTGTTCAATGAATCCCATTCCACGTCGATGTGGAAAGTGTATTCGTTCGGTTTACCAATAATCGGAACCGATTGTATTTTGGTCAGGTTGATTTTATTTTCAGCAAAAGTATTCAACACATTGGCCAATGCACCGTAATAATGGCCAACTTCAAAACACAGCGATGCCTTGTTGGCCAATTCGTTTGGTTTGGCATGTTTCGATAAAATAAGGAAGCGTGTGTAGTTTTTATTGTTGGTTTCGAGGCCGGTTTCGAGAACTTCGAGTTCGTAAAGATCGGCAGTTCTTTGGTTGCCAATCGCGGCCGAATCCATTAATAATTCTTCGTGAACCAGTTTTCCTGAGGCAGCTGTATCCTGATTTTCAATTAAACGAACCTCTGGAAAATTCTTTTCGAGGTATTCGGCACATTGTTTAATGGCAATCGGATGCGAATAAATGGTTTTTATATCGGCTTTGGTCACGCCGGGATTGGCCATCAGTTTCATTTGGATGTGAATGTAAATTTCGCCTATAACCTTCAAATGGTAATCGCGGATTAGCGCATAATTCTGCAACAAACTACCCGCAATCGAATTTTCGATGGCCATTACCGCAATGCTAACCTGATCTGAATCAATTAGATTGCATACACTCGTAAACGATTTGCATTCAACAACCTCAATTTCATCCTCGAAAAATCCTCTTGCAGCATCTTCGTGAAATGAACCTGCAATTCCCTGTATCGCTATTTTTTTCATCTTCTTTATAAAAGTTAAAATCCCGGGCAAAGCCGGGACAATTTACGCAAAATATCCTAAATGTGTCTCCGGAATGTTGATTTGCAAAGATAACAAACGAACCGGAGTACAGTATTTTGTAGGTCAACGAATTTATATTTTATATATTTTGCTGGCGCTTACCAATTCCATTTTGTGTGCCTGAAGGACCTCAATGCACTTTTGAATGTTGTCGGGTTTCAGCACAATATTGGCTGTTTTGTTGTCCATCGAATAGGCGTATAAATACTCGATAAAAACACTTTCGCCGGAAAGGATATTCAGCGCGCGGGCCAAAGCACCCGGTTCATTTGGGCTGTTCAGGCAAATTACCTCGGTCAGCCTGACCGAAAATTCAGCTTCTTTAAGGATCGAAAGCGCTTTTTCAGGTTCCGAAACGATCATTCGCAAAATGCCAAATTCGGAAGTGTCGGCCACACTCATTGCTGACATGTTGATACCTGCATTGCCCAGAATCTGGGTTACTTCGTTCAGCCTGCCTGTTTTATTTTCCAGAAATACGGATAGTTGTTTTATAATCATTTTGATTTCCTCCTACAATTTACGGTTGTCAATTACACGTTTTGCTTTTCCGGCGGTGCGTTCAATGGTTTTTGGTTCAACCAGTTTCACATCCACCGAAATGCCCAATGTACTCTGAAGTTTATGTGTGATCTTTTTGCGCAATGCTTCCAGTTGTTTTATCTCGTCGGAGAAGAACTGTTCCTGAACTTCTACCATGAGTTTCAGCGTATCCAGGTTTCCTTCACGTTCAACAATCAACAAATAATGAGGTGCAGTTTCGCTCATTTCGAGCAGCACGCTTTCAATTTGCGACGGAAATACGTTCACGCCGCGGATGATCAACATGTCGTCACTACGGCCTTTGCATTTTTCCATGCGAACGAGTGTTCGTCCACAGGCGCATTTTTCGTAATTAAGACGGGTCAGATCGCGGGTGCGGTAGCGGATGAGCGGAATTCCTTCCTTGGTAACAGTTGTAAAAACCAGTTCGCCGATTTCTCCGGCTGGTAGTGGTTGTAAAGTTTCCGGGTCAATAATTTCAGGAATAAAATGATCTTCGTTGATGTGCATTCCAACCTGATGTTCGCATTCGCAAGAAACGCCCGGCCCTATAATTTCGCTCAATCCGTAAATGTCGATGGCTTTCAGTCCCAGTTTTTCTTCAATTTCCTTGCGCATATTTTCGGTCCATGGCTCAGCGCCAAAAATACCGACACGCAATTTCAGGTTTTCTTTTTTAATTCCGGCAGCCTCCATTTCTTCAGCCAAATAAAGCGAATAGGATGGTGTACAGGCAATTACACTGGTTCCGAAATCCTGCATCAATTGCAACTGTTTCTCTGTATTTCCTCCTGAAATCGGGATCACCGAAGCGCCCAGATTTTCACATCCGTAATGCAAACCCAATCCACCGGTAAAAAGTCCGTAGCCATAAGCCACCTGAACAATGTCATCGCGGTGAACGCCTGCCATGCAAAGCGAACGGGTCACTACTTCCGACCAGCTATTCAGGTCTTTACGTGTGTATCCTACCACTGTTGGTTTTCCGGTTGTTCCTGAAGAAGCATGAATGCGTACAATTTCGCTCATCGGAACGGTGAACATTCCGAAAGGATAATTGTCGCGCAAGTCGGTTTTAACTGTAAAAGGCAATTTACTTAAATCGTCAACAGATTTTATGTCGTCGGGAACCAGGCCGGCTTCCTGCATTTTTTGGCGATAGCTGGGCACATTGTGGTAAATTCTGTTGACTGTTTCTTTAAGCCTTTCAGATTGAACCGCCCTCATTTCGTCGCGGCTCGCGCATTCTATTTTTTCGTTCCAGATCATTGTGTTTTTTTTATTTGCGGTGCTATTATACAGTATCAGTTATTTCCATAGATCGATTCATCGGGCATGATGTTCAACCCGGCATGAAGCAATTTTTGCCTTGCATCCGCAACATCTTCGGTATCGATTACAAAGTAGGCATTTTCATCTCCATAACCCGATCGTCCGTAGGCATTGGTGAAGTTGACCCCGGCTTTGACAATTTCCTTTAGCAGATCATCCAGTCCGCCAGGCTGATCGATCATTTCTATAACAACAATTTCGCGCAGTGCAGCCGACAAACCGTTGTCGATCAACAGCTGATGAGCCAATTTTGGATCTGAAACAACCAGGTTCAAAATTCCCCAACCGCTTGCTGTGTGATTCAGGTTCATGGTACGGATGTTGATTTGGGCAGCTTTCAATACGGCAGTCACCCTTTCGAGGTGGCCGATTTTGTTTTCAAGAAATATAGAAACCTGATAGGCCATTTTGAAATTTATTATTGATGAATGATGAATTATTATTTTTGCATCTTTATAAAGCAGCTGGCAATTGGCTGCTAGCCGCTGGCAAAAAGCCAAAGCGTTGGGTTTTGCCAGTTGCCGGTAACTAGCTGCCAGTCGCTAATTTAATTCAACGCTTTCCGTAGTTCTTTTACCCTCACTGCTTTTCCTTCCGATTTTGGTAGTGAACCCGGTTCAACCAATCTTACCAGTGGTTTTACCAATACTTCATCGCGTATTTGTCCGGTGATCAATCTCGACAATTTGTCCAATCTGGTGATGTCGCCATTGAACCAGTCTTTTTTTACTTCCACTTCAATGATCATTTCATCCGATCCGTTGATGGTGTCTAAAGTTATTAAATAATCAGCACCGACTTCCGGAATTTTCATCAGCACTCCTTCAATCTGCATCGGAAATACGTTGCAGCCTTTCACGATAAACATGTCGTCACTGCGTCCTGCAATGCGGTCGAGGCGAACATGCGTGCGTCCGCAGGCACATGCTCCGGGTAAAATCCGGGTAAGGTCGCGGGTACGGTAACGGATCAGCGGCATAGCCTGCCTGTTGAGCGTGGTCATTACCAGTTCTCCGATTTCTCCGTCTGCAACAGGTTCGAGCGTATCCGGATTTATTATCTCAATCAGGAAAGCATCTTCCCAAATGTGAAGGCCATTCTGATAAGTGCATTCGAAAGCAACTCCGGGGCCGTTCATTTCCGAAAGGCCAAATGAATTGTATGCTTTTACGCCAAACATTTCCTCAATGCGCTGACGCTGTTCTTCCGTGTGAGGTTCGGCGCCAATCACAAAAGTATGCAGTTTGGTATCTTTTCTCGGGTCAAATCCTTCTTCCTGAAAAACTTCAAACAAGCGGTTCAGGTAACTCGGTATTGCATGAGCCACCGTGGTGCCGTAATCCTGCATCAGCTTTATCTGGCGCTGACTGTTTCCGGCTCCGGCAGGAATACTCAGGCAACCAAGCCGCTCAATTCCATACTGAAAGCCAAGGCCTCCGGTAAACAAACCGTATCCGCAAATATTCTGAAACACATCGGTATCGCGAACTCCGCCGCAAAACAACGAACGCGCCATCAGGTTTGCCCAGGAATCAATGTCGTGGCGGTTGTGAAAAATTACTGTCGGGTTCCCGGTCGTTCCGCTCGAACTGTGAAGTCGTATCAGTTCTTTTTGAGGTAGTCCCAAAAAACCGTAAGGAAAGTTATCGCGTAGGTTTTGTTTGGTGGTGAATGGTAACTTATGAATGTCGGCAACAGACTTTACCGAATCTGCCGACAACCCCATTTGTTTATACAGATTTTCGTAATAAGGCGAATTCATTGCAGCCTGAATAGTTTTTTTCAGGCGTATAACCTGAAGTTTTTCAATATCATTTCGATTCAGGATTTCAAGTTTATTTTCCCAGTACATGGTAGTCATTTTAGAAAGAATACATTAGCATTAATTGCCCCCGGTGGTTGGTCACGTCTGTAGAACTGCCGTAAAGTCCGTCAGCTAGGTTGATTTTCCCGGTTCCGTATTCGGCTGAAGTAA
>JAUYTA010000470.1 GCA_030695265.1 Bacteroidota bacterium | reverse complement strand
TTTGGCATTCACGATATTTGGGAAATCCTGTTTGTTTCGCACATCGGCTTTAGTTTTCAATTATTGCTGGGTGTTTCCATCCTGATTTACGAACTGTACAATCGAAAGTCTTTCAGTAAATATTTGCGTTATCTGCTAATTGCAGACATTCTGTACCTGCTGGTTTTCCTTTTTCTCCTGAAATCGCTCACCGGACTGGCAACTTTTGCGGTGCTTCTTGTCATCCACCTGTTTTTTGTGATCAGGAAAATAAAAATCAGGAAGTGGAAACTATTTGCTTCGATTATGCTGCCTGCCATGATTTTAGCCGGATTTTTCTACCTCGGATCGTGTGTTTACCGTTTTTACGACACAGTACCAATTGATCCGGCAGAATTGCCGGAAAGGACACAGAACGGAAACCTGTATCAACACGATCTCAACGATAAAATGCTGGAAAATGGCCATTATGTGGGTTTGTATCTCAGCTGGGACGAGCTGAAAAAAAGTTGGGAAAAACGATCGCCGATGGATTTTAACCAGAATGGGCCGAATGGATTTCATGTTTCGGCTACCCTGATTCGTTACCTGACCTCAAAAGGCCTGACCAAAGATTCTGTTGGGTTGTCAAAACTAACTCCTGAAGACATTCAATTTATCGAAAAAGGAATTGCCAATCATATTTATACAAAACGATTTTTTTCGCTCTATCCGCGTATTTACCAAACAATCTGGGAATTGGATGTTTATTTCAAAACCGGCGACCCGAATCTGAAATCATTGGCTCAACGAATTGAATTTGTAAAAGCTGCTAAAACCATTGTCCGTGAACATCCGTTTTTTGGTGTTGGTACCGGAAACTTCAAACAGGAATTTATTAATGCCTACCAGAAAAATCAATCGAAACTTGATCCTCAACATTATGGAAGTTCACACAACCAATACCTGAACTACCTGGTGAAATTCGGAATTCTGGGATTTCTCTGGATCATGGTCGCATGGACTTACCCATTGTTCCTGACAAACAAACATCGATATTATCCTGCAGTTATGTTGTTACTGATTTTAGGCATTGCCAATTTCTCCGACTCAAACCTTGAAGCACACATGGGAATTAGTTTCTTTGTTTTCTTTTACAGTTTATTTCTGTTCAGCGAAACTCAACAACCAGAGCTTAAAAAATGAAGATCAGTCTCATAATTGCCACCTACAATAAGCCGGAATACCTGTTCAATTGCCTGAAAAGCATTGCTGAACTAAAGGAATTTCCAGATGAAATTATTGTGGCCGATGATGGTTCAGGAAAAGAGACTTCAGATTTAATTGAAAAATTCAGGATACAATTTTCGGTTCCATTCATTCATGTAAGACAGGAAGACGTTGGCTACAGACTTGCCCGAAGTCGCAATAACGGCCTGATAAAAAGCACTGGAGATTATCTTATTTTCATTGATGACGACCTTATTCTTCACCCGAAGTTCATCTGTGATCACCGGAATTTTGCTAAAGAAGGCTTTTTCTATTGCGGAACAAGGGTCAGGCTTGGTCCAACCAAAACCACCGAAATAATGAAAACACACCGGAACATCGTTTCATGTATGGAAAGCGACCTTCAGTCGAGATTAAATACCATCAGGATACCATTTCTCCATAAAATCATAACCGGACCAGGTTACACCTACAAAAGATTAAGAGGATGCCACATGGCATTCTGGAAAGAAGATCTGATCAAAATCAACGGTTTCGACGAGAGATACACAAGTTGGGGGCGCGAAGATTCGGACATTGCCATGCGAATGATGCACACAGGAGTAAAACGAATTAACCTGAAATGGGCAGCCTTGTGTTATCATTTATACCACAATGTAGATCAAAAAACCTCAAACAACGACAAAATGCTGTTTGAGGTAATTCGTAATAAATCGATTCTATCTATTATTGGAATAGACCAGCACACAGAAGCTCCTGTTATTGATTAATGAGCAACGAAGGATCGTGCTCGTTACTTGTAATCTTTTCAACTTGAAACCTGGAACTTGGAACTTGAAACGCTCCTTCTACCAGCTTCCGCCAGCACCGCCGCCGCCGAAGCTTCCGCCGCCGAAGCCGCCAAAACCACCGCCTCCGCCGCCACCAAATCCGCCACTACCTCCTGAAAAACCACCAAAGGAACCACCTCCCCTGTTACTTCCCAGCAAGCCCATTGCGATCCAGAAAGGAATACTGCTGCCACCATTGTAATTACGGCCACGACCACCTTTAAAAAGCGATACGAGTATAATAATGATCATTATTACAATGAAGAATGCACCTCCGCCATCCTTCTTTTCTCCTGATTTTTCCTGATATTCCTGGGCAGTATATTCCTGCGCTGCCAAACCCATCAGTACTTTTGTTCCGGCCTGTAATCCACCGTAAATATCCTCCACTTTAAAACGCGGAATCATTTCATTGTCCACCACAAGCCGGTTGGCAACTGCATCAGGAATAATACCTTCAAGGCCATATCCAACTGCTACAAATACTTCTCCCCTTTCATTGCCAATTTTAGGTTTGAAAACAATCACGATCCCGTTATTTTTGTCTTTCCGGCCAACACCCCATTTTTCACCCAACCGAAATGTGAAATCAGCTTTTTCGTAGCCATTCAGGCTCGGTACTGTAACAATGGTTATCTGGGTTGAAGTTGAACGGTCGAATTGCACCAATTCAGACTCCAGTTGCTGTTCTTCCTGATCGGAAAGTACATTGGCCAAATCGTTGACCAATCTGGGCGGTTTGGGTCGTTCAGGAATATCCTGCGCAAAAACCGAAAAAAGAAATAGGGAAAGAAATATTGTCAGTAATAAATGCTTCATGATTATAAGTTTTTGTCGAAAGAGATCTCATCCGACAGTTCGTTAACATCTTCCTTCTGAAAAGGAAAATGCACTTTTAATTGCTCGCCCGCCGTCATAATTCCTTCTGAAAGTCCGTCCGCGAATTTTCCTTCTTTGAAATAGCCGAGCATGGTTTCTTTAATCTGATCCCAGAAATCGGCAGGAACTACCTGATTGATACCGGCATCGCCCAATATGGCAAATTTATGGTCGTGTACTGCCAGATAAAACAAAACGCCATTTCGCTGGGCAGTTTTATGTATTCCAAGTTTTTCAAACACATAAGCAGCCCGGTCGAGCACATCAATTTTGCAATATCCTTCAGCATGTAACTTTATTTCGCCTGAAGTATTGAACTCAGCTTCGGCAATGGCATCTGTAATCTGCTTTTTTTCTTCTTTACTGAAAAAATTTTCGACTGACATGGTTGTGAGGATTTTTGTTTATTAAAAAAATGTATCTGGCGACTGGCGGCTGGCAACTGGCCAGTAGCTAGCAGCCAGCCGCCAGCAGCATTAAAACTGCACTTCAGGAGCTTTCTCAGCGCCAGCTTCTGCCTCGAAATATGCTTTCTTTTCGAATCCGAACATACCGGCAAAAAGGTTTTTGGGGAATTTCTGGATGAAGGTATTATAAGTCTGGGCACTTTCATTAAATTTCATCCTTGCAACTGTAATTCGGTTTTCGGTACCTTCCAATTGAGCCTGCAAATCTAAAAATCCCAGATTGGCTTTCAGTTCAGGGTATTTTTCAACCACCACCATCAACTTGCTCAACGCAGATGACAAACCCGACTGTGCATTCTGAAAATTCTGGATCGATTGAGCATCCAGCTTATCAGGATTGATGTTCACTGAAGTCGCTTTTGCACGGGCTTCAATCACCTGCGTCAGAGTTTCCTGTTCAAAATCGGCATATCCTTTTACAGTATTCACCAAATTGGGAATCAAGTCTGAACGGCGCTGATATTGATTTCCAACCTCCGCCCATGCTTTGGTCACATCTTCTCGCATACTAACCATGTTATTATATGAACCTGTTATGGACGAATACACCATAAAAATCAAAACGGCAATAACTGCCAAAATAATCCACGTCTTTTTCATTTTTTATTTAATTATTAATTTATAATCTTACAACACTTAAATTTAACAATCAATGATAAATATAAGTTCGGCAAATGTTGCAAAACTGCCACCAAGATACATGTAAATATCGGGGAATGTCGCAATTTTACCGTTATAACCCACACTTCAAAAGGTGAACCACAATTGGAAATTATGAACACAGCCGAATTTAAAAAAGCCATTCAGGAAGGGATTCCGGAGGTTTTGCCCGTGATGAAACCATTTAACCCTTCTGTAAATCACGCACCTAAACGAAAAGACATTCTCAATACTTTGGAAAAGAAGCTGGCCGTTCAGAATGCCCTAAGGTATTTTAAGCCCGAACATCATGTCCGATTGGCATCCGAATTTCTGGATGAATTGCGACAATATGGCCGGATTTACATGCACCGGCTTCGTCCCGACTATGAAATGAAATCCCGACCGCTGAAAGATTATCCTTACAAATCACTTCAGGCAGCTTCTATCATGATGATGATTCAAAACAATCTGGATCATGCAGTTGCCCAACACCCTCACGAGCTAATCACTTACGGCGGAAACGGGGCTGTTTTTCAGAACTGGGCGCAATACAGGCTCACAATGAAATATCTATCGGAAATGACCGACGAACAGACACTGGTGATGTATTCCGGGCATCCGATGGGACTTTTTCCTTCACACAAAGACGCTCCCCGTGTGGTGGTAACCAATGGCATGGTAATCCCAAATTACTCGGGCCGCGACGATTACGAACGCATGAACGCGCTGGGTGTTTCGCAATACGGACAAATGACTGCCGGATCGTTCATGTACATCGGGCCGCAGGGAATTGTGCACGGAACTACTATTACCCTTTTGAATGCTGCCAGAATGCGTAGTGACGGACAGGTCGCAGGGAAAATATTCGTCTCGTCGGGACTAGGAGGAATGTCGGGCGCACAACCAAAAGCGGCGGTTATTGCTGGCATGGTGGCTGTTATTGCTGAAATAAACCCGAAAGTGGTTGTCATCAGACATCAGCAAGGTTGGGTAGATGAGGTATTCTTAGATCTTGACAAACTGATTGTACGGATGCTGAAAGCCAGCCAAAACAAAGAGGCCGTCTCACTGGCCTACCAGGGAAATATCGTTAACCTTTGGGAGAAACTGGCCGCAGAAAATATTGCGATTGATTTGGGAACCGATCAGACTTCGTTGCACAATCCGTTTGCCGGAGGATATTATCCTGCCGGATTTTCGCTGGAAGAATCGAACCAAATGATGGCTGAAAACCCGGTAATTTTTCAGGAGAAAGTGTATGAAAGTTTGTGCCGACAGGTGAACGCAATTAACCAACTTTCAGCTAAAGGAATGTATTTTTGGGACTACGGAAATGCGTTTTTACTGGAGGCCAAACGTGCAGGCGCCACAATAACCAATGCTGACGGAAGTTTCAGCTACCCGTCATACGTTCAGGACATCATGGGGCCGCTATTTTTCGATTACGGTTTCGGGCCATTTCGCTGGGTTTGCTGCTCGTGCGATCCGGAAGATCTTCAGAAGACCGATGAAATTGCACTTCAGGTTTTAAAAGAAATAGCCCGACAAGCTCCTTCAGAAATAAAGAATCAGCTGCACGACAATATTCACTGGATTGCAGAAGCCGGAAAAAACAATCTGGTAGTTGGCTCGCAGGCACGCATTTTATATGCCGATTGTGAGGGACGAACCAAAATTGCAGAAGCATTCAATAAAGCAATCAGGGAAGGAATTATCAGTGCGCCGATCGTTTTGGGGCGCGACCACCATGATGTTTCAGGAACGGATTCGCCTTACCGTGAAACTTCCAACATTTACGACGGATCAGCTTTTACTGCCGATATGGCGATTCAGAATGTGATTGGCGATTCGTTTCGCGGCGCTACCTGGGTTTCGGTACACAATGGCGGCGGTGTGGGTTGGGGCGAAGTGATCAATGGCGGTTTTGGCATGACAATAGATGGCTCCGAAGATGCTGACCGGCGATTGAAACAAATGCTTCACTGGGACGTGAACAACGGAATTGCGCGCCGTAGCTGGGCTCGCAACGAACCGGCCATGTTTGCCATTAAACGGGCCATGCAGGAAAATCCAAACCTGATTGTTACACTACCAAATTTGACGGATGAAAAGATGATTGATGGGTTGTTTAGCCCTATCCCCGACCCTTCCCCAAAAGGGAAGGGAGTCTAGAGATAGCAAATTCTTAAAACTTTTCGATTGGGGTTAATTCCTTTAAATCCGAATAGCCAAAAGTCCCCCTTGGCGGATTTAGGGAGCCTCAAACATCATCGAATACGGTCGTTGAATTTCGGCGCGTAATTCATCAATGCCAAAAGCACGGCTTTTGCGAATTGTTTCGCGTCCGGCAAAGAAAACGACCACGGTTGGAGCAGCAAAAACACGGTTTTGGGCAGCCAATTCAGGTAGTTTATCAGATTCTACAAAGACCATTTTCATCAGTGGGAATGACTCAGCGACCATTTCGGAAACTTTAGGTTTCAACACTTTGCAAACTGAGCAAATTTCAGTGGAAAAATACGCCAGCACGGCATCCTCATCAGCTAAAAGTTGTTCAAATTCCTGAATAGAATGGATTGTTTCCATTATTCGAATTGTCCGGTTGCCAAAAGAACCAAGGTACAGGCAATTTCAGGATAAATACCGGCAGCTTTAAGTTGACTGATAAATGTTGGATTTTCGGTGCCGGGATTAAAGATCACGCGACGTGGCTTTAACCCAATTATATAGGAATAATACTCAGGCTGGTTTTGCGGACCGACATACATGGTCACGGTGTCGATATTCTCAAACTGCATTTTTTCAGTTTGGAAAGCAACTCCCTCGACAGAACCTTTTTTCAATCCCAACGCAACAACTTCGTGGTTGTGCGATAGTAAGGCCTTAATGGCTTTATTAGAATAACGATCGGGATTTTCGCTTGCCCCGATTACGAGTGTTTTTTTCATCTGTTTATTATAAACCACATAGGCACATAGTTCACATAGAAAAATTACAACTATGTTTTCTATGTGCCTATGTGGTTATTTTATTTACAA
>JAUYTA010000468.1 GCA_030695265.1 Bacteroidota bacterium | reverse complement strand
GCTGAATTTCCTGAAATGCCCTCCGAACGCCAACCATCGGTTTATTCCAGTATGATTCCGGAGAAATTGGTTCAGGAAGAAGCAATGCAAACGAGAATGTTTTTTTTGATGCCAGCGTACTTGCCATTAAATTTGGCTGATATTCCATTTCATCAATAATCCTAAGAATTCGATCGCGTGTTGCATTTGAAACTTCGCCCCGATTGTGAATTACACGGTCAACAGTTCCTATTGAAACATTTGCCTTTTGTGCAATATCTTTGATTCGTGTGCGGTTAATTGCTTTAATAATATTCAATTTTAAAGTGAAAAATATTTGGCAGCAACAAAACTAAATAAATTTTGCTTTTTGTCGTGTACGAACACGGAAAAAGTATTGTATAACATTTTTGTACGATTTTAGGTTTTTGAAGTTGCAGGATAAATTTTTAGTTTCTATTTTCGTGTCCGTACACGGAGTGTTTTTTGTTTTATATATGTATCAGTAAATTAATACAATATGCAATTAGGAAAATTTAGTTTGGGAATTGGTGATCGGTTTTCGCACCAGGGCGTTGCACAGTTGCGGGCAATTGTAAAAGCCAATCAAACCGGCTTGGACATTAGTCCTGTTTGGAACAAGTCGAACCGCGAACATATTTATGTGCATTCGCATCCGGCTGATGTAAGGAAAGAGGCCGATGCTGCCGTAGCCGTACTCGGTTTTAAAGGCAAATATTTCGTTGATGCAGACCATATTAATTTGGGAACGGTAGCTCCGTTTGTTGAAACCGCCGATTTTTTCACCCTCGATGTTGCTTCTTTCATCGGAAAAGAAAGTCCCGAGGCAGAGGTGAAAGATTTTGTTGCTTCGTGCAGTAAATACATGGGCAAACTTTCTATTCCCGGAATTGATCATCCGATTGAAGTAACCGAAGAACTGCTGGTAGTTATTGCCGGTAAATTTTTAGCGGCAACCAAACAGGCTTCCGAAATTTATAGTTTCCTGAAAGAAAAGAAAGGTGTAGGTAATTTCATTACTGAAGTTTCAATGGACGAAGTTGAAACTCCTCAAACACCAGTCGACCTGTTTTTTATCCTGAAAATGTTGGCCGATAAAGGGGTTCCGGCACAAACAATTGCACCCAAATTTACCGGACGTTTTAATAAAGGTGTGGATTATATCGGAAATGTTGATCAGTTCGCCCGCGAATTTGAAGAAGATGTTTTGGTGATCGACTACGCGGTTAAAGAATTTGGTCTGCCTGAAGAACTTAAACTTAGCGTTCACTCCGGAAGCGACAAATTCACTATTTATCCAATCATGGCCGGAATCATTCAAAAATACGATAAAGGACTGCACGTAAAAACTGCCGGAACAACCTGGCTCGAAGAAGTGATTGGACTTGCAGTTGCCGGCGGTGAAGCACTGGATGCTGCCAAAGATATTTATGCAAAAGCATTGCTTCATAAAACTGAACTTTGTGCTCCCTACGCCGATGTGATTGATATAGATGACTCGAAACTTCCCTCAGCAGAAGAAGTTGCCG
>JAUYTA010000466.1 GCA_030695265.1 Bacteroidota bacterium | reverse complement strand
CCTGACAAAACCGCCGATGACGTATGTTTCCTGTTTTAATTGGTCTGCAGCTTCTGATATGACTTTAAATATGGTATGTTTTAAATGTTTCTTCATCTAATAAATTCAGGAAATATGGTATTTAAATAAGTATATATGACAATTTGTTTTTATAATTGTGACAAAATTACCATTAATTGCTTTTTAGCGCTCAATTAAAACTTTTTATTTTAATGGCATGTGAATTGATATGCACATATAAGAAAATGTATATATTTATATAATTAAAATTCAAAATCATGTTAAAACATTTAACCAAAGAGACATTCAAAGAAAAAGTATTCAACTTTGAACTCAATAAGGAATGGAAATTTGAAGGAACAACTCCTTGTATGATTGATTTTTATGCCGATTGGTGCGGTCCGTGTAAAATGGTAGCCCCGGTGTTGGAAGAACTGCAAAAGGAATATGGCAGCAATCTGGTTATTTACAAGGTGAATACCGAAGACGAACGCGAATTGTCGGCTGTATTTGGTGTACAAAGTATTCCTTCATTGTTGTTTGTGCCGCTTGACGGTCAGCCACAAATGGCGATGGGAGCACTTCCAAAAGCAACCTTTGAGCAAGCAATTTCCGAAGTTCTGAAAGTTCAAAAACCAGTCATAAATTAATTTAGTTACGACAATAATTCCAGAATTTCCTCAAGGTGTATTCCTCTGGAACCTTTTATAAGTATAAGTTTATTTTCAATAGGTTGTGTTTTTAGGTAGTTGGAAAGGAGTTCGGCGTTGTCGAACTTCTTTCTTTTATTTCCGGTAATTGTCTTTTTAAATTGTGGACCAACCAGATAGACTTCTGAAAAATTTTGTGATTCAATAAAATCTACGATTTTCTGGTGCTCTTCGTCTGATACTTCGCCCAATTCAAGCATATCGCCCAGTATGACACACTTTTGATCATTCAGAATGTTTGCAAAATTGGTGAGGGCCATCATCATGCTGGTTGGATTTGCGTTGTAGGCATCCATGATAATGGTATTTTTTTCCTTCCTGATCAGTTGTGAACGGTTGTTCGACGGGGTATATTCTTCCAGCGCTTTCTGAATAAGCAATGGATCAACCGCGAAATATTTGCCAATGCAGGCGGCAGCAAGCAGATTCTCAAAATTGTAGTCGCCTATCAATTTCGATTTTAAATATAGCCAGCCTTTCGGAAAAAGTGCCTTAACCACCAAACTGTATCCGGTAGTGGCCAATTCTCCGGTCAAAAAACAGCCGTCCGATTTTCCGTAGGTAATTTGCTCCAGATTTATTGCCTGTTTAATCAACAGCGGATTGTCTGCATTGATAAAGCATTTTCCACCTTTCTGCCTGATGAAACCGTACATTTCAGACTTTGTTTGGATAACGCCCTCAAAAGAGCCAAATCCTTCCAGATGAGCTTTTCCCATATTTGTTACCATTCCAAAATCAGGATTGGCTATGTCGCACAATAGTTTGATCTCGCCAATGTGATTAGCGCCCATTTCAATAATTCCGATTTCTGTTTCCGGGGTCATTGCCAAAATGGTTAGCGGAACTCCGATATGGTTATTTAAGTTTCCCTGAGTAAAATTAATTTTGAATTTTTCCGACAGAACTGCAGCGATTAGCTCTTTTGTAGTCGTTTTTCCGTTTGTTCCGGTTATTGCCAGTATTGGTATTTTAAGTTCATCGCGATGAAATCTGGCAAGTTTCTGCAAACAAGTTAAAACATTTTCCACCAAAATCATCCGGTCGTCAACGGCAAATTCAGGTTCGTCAATTACTGCAAATGCGGCACCTTTTGCCAATGCATCACCTGCATACTTATTCCCGTTGAAATTTTCTCCTTTCAAAGCAAAGAAAATACTGTTGGCCGGAATGTTTCTTGAATCGGTAGTTACTATCGGGTACTTCCTGAAAAGTTGATATAATTTGTGTGTTTCCATGATTTATTAAAAAAAGAAAACCTCACTTTTTCAAAAATGAGGTTTTTATATTGAATAGAAATTTCTCTTTAAAATCCATCAGGACTTCCGACGCGTGTCATTGCGCAACGGAATCCAAGGTCGTTGGCTGCTTCTGTTTCCGGCATATACCTTCTTGTTCCGGGAATCAGCCAGTAGGGGCGGTCTTTCCAGCTTCCTCCTTTATAAACGCGGGTATTGTCGGAGATCAATGAAGAGAACTGCCCTTCTTTATCAGATTGTATATACATCGAATTGGTTTGTGTTTTATCTTTTAATGCATTCCAGTCTTCTCCTTCAATAATTTGAGAACGATAATCGCCATCCTTGAAGTTACGGCTATCGGCAATTGTATCTTTAATTAATTCACCGTAAATGTCACGCATGAGTTTTCCTTCAGTGTCGGTGCGGTATTTTGTAAATGTATTTCCGCGGAAAGGTTGAAATTCTGCAACATCATCGGATGACAACGGACGGTAAACATCATATACCCATTCGTTTACATTTCCGGCCATACAATAAAGACCGTAATCGTTTGGTTGGTAAGACATTACCGGTGCAGTAATATCGGCATTGTCGTTAAGTGAACCTGCCATACCCATCAAGTCACCCCGGCCACGTGTAAAGTTGGCCATCATTCGTCCCTTGGTTTTTTTTGAATTATCACGAAGATAACTTCCGTTCCATGGATATAATTTGCGGTCGGTCAATAATTCATCTTCTGTATTTCCAACCAGGCCAAGCGCTGCATATTCCCATTCAGCTTCGGTCGGGAGGCGATAGTTTGGTAGCAAAAGCCCATCTTCCCAACGTATTCTCCGGCCTGCACCGGCAGCGTCTTTCAGTGGCTTTTTTCCTTCAGTACCCTGATACAATCCTGCAAGGAACGATTCAGTAGTAAATACATTTTGACCACTTTGAGTCTCGTCAGGAGTGATGACTCCTTTATCTATAAGAACTTTTTCGTTCACGCGATCGGTTCTCCATTTTGAATAAGTATCAGCCTGTTTCCATGAAACTCCTACAACAGGATAGTTTCCGTATGCCGGATGACGAAGATAATTGTTAACATACGGTTCATTGTATGCCAATTCTTCACGCCAAACCAATGTATCGGGAAGTGCTGTCTGGTATTTTTCGGGATTTTCAGGATAAACCCTTTTTAGCCAGAAAAGATATTCGCGGTAATCAAGATTTGAAACCTCAGATTCATCCATGTAAAAGGAAGCTACAGTAACTCTTCTCGGAAGATTGTTCCAGTCGAACATCACATCCTGTTCAACGCGACCCATCGAGAATGTTCCTCCCTGTATGAAAATCAATCCGGGACCTGTTGCCTGTGCATAATTGTCATCAGACTGAAAACCACCCAGTTTAGGATCGCCAAACTGCCATCCTGTTGAATGTGAAACGTCTGATTTTTTGCCGCCCTTTCCAAATAATCCGCACCCTGCCATTAATGCAGCAAGACCAAATACCATTATGGATTTTAATTTCATCTGTTTATATCTTTTCCGTTATTTTTAAGACCCACAAATATAACTAAATTGTTGAATTGATATTGTTCGCGTATTCAAACTTTTTTTCCCACGAAGTTGTTTGAACTTTGTACTTTTGCTTTTCGCTTGAGGCATCTGCGTTGGAAATGTTAGTATCAGAAACATAAGCTAACAATATAAATCCGGTTTGATCGTTTAGTGAATAATTTATTTAAAACACGAAAATGCGAAGTTTATTGCTTTTTTTGGTGATGCTTTTTAATGCCACTCTACTCTGGTCTGTCGATTTTCACAGAACAATTGTATGGCATCAACCAGATTCGGTTGTTAAATCTGAATTAAATCAAAGTACAGATTTTTTTGAAGGAGCGGTTTTAACCGGAAGAAGCAAATTGCCTTTCTGGATGGAAAATTTCGAGCTACAATCCTCAAATGCTGAAGTTTCTATTTCAAACGCCGTATTCGAAACATTTAACAATTCTTCAATCATATTGCCTGATTCTATTGGCGCCGAAGTGAAATATTCCAAAGAGATTGGTACTTCAGCAGGTAAATCATATATGCGTGTGTCTGTTTTCCCGTTTGTTAAAAGAGACAATCAAATTCTGAAATTAACTGAATTTACACTTTCTGTCAGCGAAGCTTCCAATATGTTGAAATCAGCAACGGCTAGCTACCAGTGGAAATCGGGCTCTTTGCTTGCTTCAGGAAAATGGACTAAAATTAAAACCAAAAATAAAGGTATATACAAAATTACTTTTGATCAGTTAAGATTGTGGGGGTTTGTCAATCCTGAAAAAGTGGTGCTGTATGGAAACGGAGGGCTTATGCTTCCGGTTTTAAACAAGGATTTAAAGACCGATGACCTGCTGTTATATCCTGTTTGGAAGGGAAAAGACAATGCAAACAAAGATTGTTTGTTCTTTTATTCCTCCGGAAGTATTCAGTTTAACAGAAATGCCCAAACAGGCAACTTTACCCATCAGCAAAATTATTATTCGACTGAAACCTATTTTTATTTGTCAGAACAGGGTACTCCTTTGCTAATTGAGAAAGCTGCGGAACTGACCGAAAGTGCCGGCAGGCAAGTATCTTCATTCCCAAACTATACATTTTATGAAAAGGAATTGCTCAACTTAATTTCTTCGGGCAGTCAATGGTTTGGCGAACGTTTTAATCAAGGCGCATCGCATACTGTTAGCTTGTCTCTTGATAATCCTGATTTGAGTAAAGTTGCCACGATTACGGTTGCTACTGCCGGAAAATCTTCCCTGGCCAGCAGTATGAATGTGTTTCTAAATGATAAATCAATTGGGAATATTGCATTTCAGGCACTTGCAGGCAATGATGCAACTCAGGTTCATGCAAATGAAAGGGTGATAAATTATTCAGAAACACTTCCTTCAAAAAATCTTACACTGAAATTGACTTACAATGCAGGTAACAGTTCGTCTGAAGCCTGGCTTGACTATATCTCTGTCAACTACCAAAGTCCTTTGAATATGGCTGGCGACATCACTTATTTCAGGGGAAGGGGTGCTGAAGGCGCTGCTCAGATTTCAGAATTTGTACTCTCAGGCGCCACTTCGGGATTGAAAATATTTG
>JAUYTA010000458.1 GCA_030695265.1 Bacteroidota bacterium | reverse complement strand
ACTGACAGGAATAGATTCTCGGCTGGATTTGAGTACATTCCTGAAGCGTTTTCAATCAGGAGTTACTTGAAAAGAGTGAAATACAGGGCCGGGATTCATTACGAAAATTCATACCTGAAATTGAACAACCATCAGATAAGTGAGTTTGGCATAAGTTTTGGAGCAGGACTACCGTTCCCGAAATCAAAATCGACCGCAAATTTCGCATTTGAACTTGGTAAAAAGGGAACTACTGATTACGACCTTGCAAAAAACAATTACGCAAAATTTAGTATATATTTAAATTTTTACGACTATTGGTTCATTAAGCGTAAATTTGACTAGAAAAAGTGAAACCTTATAAAAATTACTATAATGAAAACGTTCAAATCAAAATCAATTTTCCTTACACTGGCTGTTGCTGCATTGATTTCATATTCGGCAGTTGCACAACGTGTCGTTAAGGGAACTGTTTACAGGGAAGGCAAAGTAGCTGCAGGGGTAACCGTTGAAGCTCACAGGTCAAACGAGGTATTTAGGACTAGCTTTGATGGTGTTTATGAAATTAAAGTTCCGGAAAAATCGAAATACCTGAAATTTACTTTTATCGACGATTCACGGAAGCTTGACATTGAAACCAATACCAGCAATGTTATTGATTTCAGTTTCGATGGAGTAATTCCTGATGCTGCAGAAGTTAGCGAGTCTGGTGCGATATTAAAAACATCCGCCGAACTGATAGCTGCCAAAGACAAGGATTTCATGAGTTTTTACACACTCGAGAAACAGTTTTACGACCAAAAAGACTATAAGTCAGCTCTTGGAATGTGGAGAAAACTTTACAGAACTTATCCGTTATCAACCATCAATATTTATTTGCATGGTATTACCATGTATCAAAGCCTGATTGAAGGAACAAGCGATCCTAAACTGAAACATAAATATGTTGATACCCTTATGCAGGTTTACGATCGCCGAATTAAATACTTCGATCAGAAAGGTTACATATTAGGCCGGCAGGGAACTGACTATCTAAAATATCATCTTGACAATGAAGATATGACCGATGCAGAGAGAAAACCAATACTAAAGAAAGGCTATAATTATCTTGAAGAATCAGTTAAACTTCAGGGACTTGAATCAGAAGCACCGGTTCTTATTCTGTTGATGCAATCAACCCGTGGACTATTTGGTCTTGGCGAACTGGGAAAAGAAAAAGTGATCGAGAATTATGACCTGGCCTCAAAAATTATTAGTAGCGCTCTTGCAAAAGATTCTGCAAACAACAATTTCATCATCGCACGCGACAATGTCGAGCAGGTTTTCCAATCGAGCGGAGCTGCTGATTGTGAAGCATTGATCAGTATTTATACTCCAAAATTCGATCAGGTTGCCACCAATATCGACGATCTGAAAAAAATGATCAGGTTGCTTGACCGTCAGAAATGTGATGCGAGCCCATTGTATGCAAAAGCTGCCGATAAACTTTATCATCTTGAACCGTCAGCCGAAGCCGCCTATAACATGGCCCGTATGTATATAAAAGCTGATCAGCATAGTAAAGCCCAGGATTATTACAAATTGGCAATCGATGCTGAAAAAGATCCGTTGAACCTTTCAAAATACTATTACGAACTGGCTACTTTGAATTTCTCAAGCAGTCCGCAAACGGCAAAGACTTATTTAAAGAAATCCATCGAAAACAATCCTTCTTTCGGAAAACCATACCTTTTACTGGGCGATGTTTATGCTCATAACAGCAAATCTTATGGAGACAATGATTTTGAACGTTCGATGGTATTTCTGGTGGCAGTTGATTATTACGCCAAAGCAAAAAGAGCAGACTCTTCCGTCGAGGCTGAAGCAAACGAAAAGATTTCTCTTTATTCACAATATTTTCCTGCAAAAGAGGATATCTTCTTCAACGGCTTAACAGTTGGTCAATCTTATTCAGTTGGCGGTTGGATTGGCGAAAGCACAACTATCCGCGAGAAAAGATAGCAACATGATTGTTGCCTGACATATTGAAAGCATTGCATTTCCTTTTCACCGAAATGCAATGCTTTTCTTTTATTACCTTTTTATTCATAGCTTTGCCCCATCAATCAGAAGCAAAAACCACATTCGAATTAATTAATTCTGATTTTCTTTTTTACAACAATGAGCTTCAGGAAAGTTTTAAATTTTTTTTATTTGCCAGGCAGTTATAATTCTTCTCAAAAGATAAAAATTGCATCCCTGATCATTGCAATCAGCGGGTTGCTCATTTCTTGTGCAAACGATATTGAAAAGGTTAAAATTTATTCAGTTACCGATATAGTGCCAAGTCTTACAGCCGAAGGTTATGAAATGCTTTACTCCGATTCAACTGTTATAAGGTTTAAGCTTCAAACTCCGGCGCTCCTAAGGCACGATAATGAAAAGGAACCCTATACCGAATTTCCGTTAGGCGTAAATATTATTAAATACGATGCCAACATGAATGTAATTTCAAGTATTAATGCACTTTATGCCAAGAATTTTGATTCGGATGATCGGTGGGAAGTAAAGAACAATGTAGTGGCAATCAATTTGAAAGGTGACACCTTAAAAACAGAATACCTGGTCTGGGACCAGAAAAAGGGCAAAATTTTCTCCGACCAATTTGTTAAAATCATTCAGAAAGACCAGATTTATACCGGAGTCGGATTTGAATCCGATCAGGACTTTTCTTCCTATAAGATAAAGAATCTGAAAGGCCAGATGTACGTTGATGTTGATGATAAATAAAACTTCCTATGGATCTGCTTTTTATTATAATTGTTACCATCATTTTCTCAGCCTTTTTCTCCGGAATGGAAATTGCTTTTATCTCTGCCAACAAACTCAGGCTCGAACTTGATAAGAATCAAAACTTCGTGTATTCAAAATTGATTACAATTTACACGCAAAATCCGGCACAGTTTATTGCCACAATGCTCATCGGGAATAACATTGCACTGGTTATATACGGTATCGCTTTTGCCAGGATGCTCGAACCTGCACTGAACGAGTATCTTCCGAACTCGTTAGTTCTCATGGTGCAAACCCTGATTTTAACCATCATCATTCTGGCAACAGGAGAATATTTGCCTAAAATGTTTTTCAGGATCAATCCAAACGGTCTGCTGAAATTTTTTACAATTCCGATCTCATTTTTTTATTTTCTGTTTTATCCTGTAACCAAGCTCACCATGGGTATTTCAAAAATAGTTTTGAAAGTGTTTTTGAATGAAGAAATAAAAAATGTGAACGAAAAGATTGTTTTTAGCCGGATCGATCTTGACCATTTTGTAAATGAGCCGGAAAACAGCAGCAATGTATCGCAGAACAAGGAAGAAATTGACAATGAAGTTAAACTATTTCGCAATGCCCTCGATTTTTCGAAAGTCAAACTGCGCGAGATAATGGTGCCACGCACAGAAATGGTCTCACTGGACATCAACTCCACTGTGGACGAATTGCACCAGAAATTCATTGAAACAGGCTATTCCCGCATTATATTTTATGACGATAACATCGACAATATTGTAGGCTACATTCACCATTCGGTCATTTTCACCAATCCCGATTCCATCAAATCCAATTTACGCAAAGTACTTATTGTTCCTGAAACCATGCCTGCCAGCAAACTTTTGGGCAAATTTATTCAGCACCGGCTCAGCATTGCCATTGTTGTCGATGAATTTGGCGGAACTTCAGGAATGTTGACAAGCGAAGATATACTGGAAGAAATATTTGGGGAAATTGAAGATGAGCATGATACCGTTTATTTAATTGAAAAGCAAATCTCGCCGAATGAGTTCGTATTCTCGGGCCGTGTTGAGCTCGATGAAATAAACGATAAGTTCAATCTCGATTTTCCTGAAAATGAAAATTTCGAGACACTGGCCGGTTTTATCCTCTTCAATTATCAAAGTATTCCGAAAATAAACAGCGTGATTACCATCGGTCAGTACCGCTTCAAAATATTAAAGGCGAGCAATACCAAAATCGAGCTGGTACACCTTAATATATTGGACAATAACTAAAATAAAAATTGAATTCGGAGGTTTAATATTGAAAATTATTATCTTCGTACCTCGAAAAATCAAACAAATAATTATTATAAAATAACTAAAGTCAATGGCCACATTACAGAACATAAGGAATCGGGGAAGTTTAATGGTAGCGATCGTGATCGGTCTTGCCTTAGGTGCATTTATTCTGGGCGATATGCTGAGTTCAGGAAGCAACTTAATGAAACCCAGTCAAATGAAAATTGCTGAAATTGACGGGGAATCAGTGCAATATCCGCAATTTCAGAAGAAAGTAGAAGAGCTTGCCGAGATTTACAAGATGAATACCCAGCAAACCCAAATAGATGAAGCTACCTGGGAACAAATCAGGGAACAAGTGTGGCAGGGAATGCTTCAGGAAAATATTTTGGGAAAGGCATCTGACAATTTGGGCCTCACAGTTGGTTCCGACGAATTATTCGACATGGTTCAGGGAAACAATCCCCATCAGATCATTCAGCAACTTTTCAGAAATCAGCAAACAGGTGAAGTTGATAAATCAAGTATCCTTCAGTTTTTAAAATCGCTTGATATCAATGCTTCTCCACAGCAAAAATCGTATTGGTTGTATATCGAAAACCAAATAATGCAGGATAAACTTCGTTCAAAATACAACAATCTGGTTTCAAAAGGTTTGTATGTCACTTCTGAAGAAGCTAAGAAAAGCCTGGAAGCAAGGAACAAAAATGCTAATTTCCAGTTCATCGCTTTAAACTATTCTTCGGTTGCTGATAGTGCGGTAAAAGTTACCGACAGCGAATTAAAGGAATACTACAACAAAAACAAGGAACAATACAAACAGGAAAAAACCCGCAAAATAGAATACATCACCTTTGATGTACTCCCATCAGCAGCTGACAATACTGCTACCCAAAAATGGATTACCGACAGCAAAGCAGAATTTGCTACCGTTCAGGACAACGAACAATACATCAATGTAAATTCGGAAACACGGTTTGACCCGTCATTTTTCAAAAAAGAAGAATTGGCTCCTGAATTGGCTGAATGGGCTTTCGCTGCTCAGCCAGCCGACACTTACGGACCATATTTTGAAAACAATGCATACAAACTGGCGAAAGTTGATCAGTTTAAACTTTTACCCGACTCAGTTCAGGCAAGCCATATACTAATTAATCCGCAAACTGTTGGTGGTGCGCCACAGGCACAGGCTTTGGTTGATAGTCTTAAAAAGCTGATAGAAAACGGGGCAAGCTTTAGCGAACTGGCCATGAAATATTCAGGCGATCCGGGCTCGGCTTCAAAAGGCGGCGATCTTGGTTGGTTTAAACGCAAACAAATGGTTCCTGAATTTGAGGAAGCAGCTTTCAATGGTGAAGTCAATAAACTTTACGTTGCCGGTACTCAGTTTGGATTGCACCTTATTAAACCAACAAAAAAAGGAAAAGAAATCAATCACGTTCGAATTGCAACACTTTCAAGAAATGTTGAACCAAGCACCGACACTTACCAGAAAATATATGGTGAAACCAGCAAGTTTGCAAGTGAAAATCCAGATTCTGAAAGTTTTAACAAAGCTGTTCTGGAACAAAAACTGAACAAACGGATTGCCACTTTGAAAGAAAATGATCGCGAAGTTGTTGGTCTTGAATCATCGAGACAATTGGTTCGCGCTGCTTTCTCTGGAGATAAAGGTAAAATTTTGGTAAACAACGAAGGGTCCTCAATTTTTGAGTTTGGAAATAAATTCGTGATCAGCTTATTGACAGAAGCAACAGAAGAAGGAGTTTCAACTTTTGAAGAAGCTAAAATCCTTGTTGACCTTGCTGTACGGAAAGAGAAAAAAGCTCAGTTGCTTGCGGCCAAAATGAAAGAGGCAGCTTCAGGAGAAACCAGTCTCGAAAATGTCGCTTCAAAACTATCAGTCGTTGTGAATGAAGCTACGAACTTAAATTTCGACACATACTCAATTCCGGTTGCCGGATTTGAACCTGCAATAGTTGGAACAGTTTCCAGTCTTCCTGAAAACAAAATTTCAGAACCGATACAGGGTATTAATGGTGTTTATCTGGCAAAGGTAACTGCTATTGTTACTAATCCCGGCGACGACCTGAAAGGTGAAAAAACCAGACTTGCTCAAGCTTTGAATTACAGGGCTGGCTCGCAGGTTTTCGAAAGCCTTAAAAAACTGGCCGATATCGAAGACAGACGATCAAAATTCTATTAATAGAAAATATCAGAAAAAAAGCGGGCTATCAACCCGCTTTTTTTATTAATGTAAATTGCCCATTTCACAGGTACAGCCTTCCGCAAAGGCGAATATTGAACAAATCCTGATTGAACAAGCGAATGAATTTTAATTAAATTTGCCCAATTTTTCATTTAAAGAAAACGATATGGCCCGATATTTCAACCATGTTTCCAGAACATTTAACGAATACCTTTTAATTCCGGGATTAACAACCAAAGAATGTCATCCCGACAATGTTTCGTTAAAAACACCGCTTGTAAGATACCACAAAGGATCAACTCCTGAATTGGAGCTGAATGTTCCATTTGTTTCAGCCATCATGCAATCTGTATCCGATCATAAAATGGCCATTGCATTGGCCAAAAACGGAGGACTGTCATTTATTTTCGGATCGCAGCCCATCGAACCGCAAGTTGAAATGGTCAGGAAAGTGAAAAAATTCAAAGCCGGATTTGTTGTTAGCGATGCAAACCTGAAACCCGATAACACACTTGGCGACGTAATTGCACTGAAAGCCAGAACAGGCCACTCAACCATTGGTATTACTGATAGCGGAACTTCTAACGGAAAGTTTCTTGGCATTGTTACCAGCCGCGATTACCGCGAAACAAAAGATAATCTGGGCACAAGCATCAGTGAGTTTATGACACCGTTTTCGAAAGTGGTAACCGGACAGTTGGGTATCTCGCTGACCGAAGCCAACGACATCATCTGGGAGCACAAACTCAACACGCTTCCTATTATCGACAAAGACCAGAACCTGCAATACTTTGTTTTCAGGAAAGATTACGACGAACACAAAGAAAATCCGAACGAGTTGCTCGATCCGAATAAAAAATTATTGGTTGGAGCAGGAATTAATACACGTGATTACAAAGAAAGGGTTCCGCAATTGGTTGAAGCTGGCGCCGATATTTTATGCATCGACTCTTCCGATGGTTTTTCAGAATGGCAGAAAGAAACCATTGAATTCATAAAAACAAAATACAACGGAAAAGTAAAAGTTGGCGCCGGAAACGTGGTCGATAAAGAAGGTTTTTTGTATTTGGTTGAAGCAGGCGCCGATTTCGTGAAAGTTGGTATTGGCGGTGGCTCAATCTGTATTACCCGCGAACAAAAAGGTATAGGACGTGGACAAGCTACTTCGCTGATTGAAGTTGCCGAAGCACGTGATGAATACTTTAAAAAAACCGGCGTATATGTCCCGATTTGTTCTGACGGCGGTATTGTGCAGGATTACCACATGGTACTGGCTTTGGCAATGGGCGCCGACTTTATAATGATGGGGCGCTACTTTGCACGTTTCGACGAAAGTCCTACCAAAAAGCTTAAAATCGGGAATAGCTACGTAAAAGAATACTGGGGCGAAGGTTCAAACCGTGCCCGAAACTGGCAACGGTACGACATGGGCGGTAATGAAAGCCTTAAATTTGAAGAAGGTGTTGACAGCTATGTTCCTTACGCCGGAAAACTGAAAGACAATCTGGATATTACTGTTGGAAAGATCATTTCGACCATGGTCAGCTGCGGTGCACTCAGCCTTCCGGATCTTGAAAAAAATGCAAAAATCACGCTCGTTTCCTCTACCAGCATCATCGAGGGTGGGGCACACGATGTGATTTTGAAGGATACAAATATTTAGAACATTGCTATAAAAAATCGAAAGCGGACTGTAAGGCCCGCTTTCGATTTTTATCAATTACAAAACCTGAAATTTCAGGTTAGACATTATATTTTTAACTTAACAGCTCTTTCACTTTTTCTGAAATATCTTTTCCATCGGCCAGACCAGCCAGCTTTTTTGAAGCGATTCCCATTACTTTTCCCATCTCCTTAATGCTGGTAGCGCCCACTTCAGTAATAATAGCCTGAATGGCGCCCGTTAACTCAGCATCCGACATTTTTACAGGAAGATAGGTTTCAAAGACTTTTACCTGAAACATTTCCTGTTCATACAGATTATCGCGGCCCTGTTCCTTGTAGATGGTAGCAGAGTCAGTTCCCTGTTTGGCCAGTTTCTGGATAATCTTCAGCACTTCCTGATCTGTCAGCTCGCCGGTTGCCCCAGCCGCTGATTTCGCTTCGATCATTACTTTTTTAATTCCGCGCAAAGCCTCAAGTTTTTCCTTTTCACGGGCTTTCATGGCGGTTAAAATGTCATTGCTTATCTGATCAAATAGATTCATATTCGTATTTTATTAGTCAACGTTGTCGTGAAGGTATGAATTATTGTCACGTAAAATTACATCATTATTTTCATCGGGCGAAATAGAAAATCTGGAGAATTTTTCTTCAACTTTTTTTTTAAACCCTGAAAACCGAAGATTTTTCCGACGGTAAGCAGGAATGTTTTCCAGTTCATCTACCGCTTCTTCAGTTGTTTGGGTGTAATCAACCGGCTCGTTTACCTGGTTGAAGTTTTCCTTTTTTGGATTATTTCCGTACAATTCTTCAAACTCGTCGAACACGCTGGTGTTTATTTCAAATTCGAATGTTTTTTGCTTCACATTCTTCGAACCGTACAATTCATTTTCAAAAGGAGGTTTTATTTCCGACCTGGCTGAAGAATTATTCCCCTGAACTTCATCACTCAGTGTATGATAGGTTTTTTCCTGATTTTGGTTCATTGCCATTTCAGGAATACTGCTGGTGCTGAAACCGGTAGCAATAATTGTTACCGAAATTTTGTCGCCCAATTCCTCGTCAACTCCATTTCCCCAGATTAAATCGGCAGAATTTCCGGCTTTTTCCTGAATAAAATCGGTGATTTCGCCAATTTCGTCCATGGTAATTTCTTCCGATCCTGAAGTAATGTTCAGCAAAATATTGCGTGCACCCAAAATGTCGTTGTTGTTCAGCAACGGCGAATTCAAAGCTTCTTCAACGGCAATCAACGCGCGGTTTACTCCTGAAGCAACGCCGGTTCCCATGAGGGCGACACCACTGTTGCGCATCACCGTTTCAACATCGGCAAAGTCAACGTTGATGTAACCGGGAACAGTAATGATTTCTGCAATTCCTTTTGCAGCGGTAGCCAGAATATTATCGGCTTTTGCAAAGGCGTCCGAGATTTTGAAATCGCCGTACATTTCGCGGATGCGTTCGTTGTTGATCACCAGCAGCGAATCAACATGCGTTTCCATGGCTGCAATCCCGTCAATGGCTTGCTTGATGCGGCGGCGACCTTCGTTACGGAAAGGAATGGTCACAATTCCAACTGTCAGGATGCCCAATTCTTTGGCTGCCTGCGCAATTACCGGAGCGCCACCTGTACCTGTTCCACCTCCCATTCCGGCAGTAATGAAAACCATTTTCGTATTGCTGCCCAGTATCTTTTTTACATCTTCAATATTTTCGATGGCAGCATCGCGACCGGTTTCGGGTTTATTTCCGGCGCCGCGCCCTTCGGTGAGCGACGACCCCAGTTGAACCTTGAACGGAACCGGACTGTTTACCAATGCTTGTGAATCGGTATTACAAACCATAAAATCCACATCACGAATCCCCTGACGGTACATGTGATTTACCGCATTTCCACCACCACCGCCTACACCAATTACCTTTATGATTGAACCGGAGTCCGAGGCAATATCAAAATTCATTATTTCATTTGACATGATCCTATATTTTTCTTGTTAATATTCTGATATCTATTGCATTTCATCTGATTCTGATGAATTTTTGTCTTCAAAAAATTTCGAAAACTGACGCGAAAACCAACTGTTTGTGTCTTCAGAATTTGACTCGGCAACCAGTTCGTTTTTTCGTCGCGTTTTTTGTTTCCCGGGCTTTTCTTCCCGAAGCGGAAAGTTTTTAACCTCTTTCAAAACCTCCCTTTTAGAAGTTGTCGCTTCAACCACTTCGAGTGATTTTTCATCTTCAAGGTTGATTTCAAATCCGTTGTCTTCCATTACCAATTCAACAATATCGGATGGTCGCTGGAAAATCCGGTTCGGGTTCACATCGAAACCGGTTGCAATAATTGTGACACTTATCTGGTCGCCAAGTCGCAAGTCAATACCATTTCCCCAGATAATTGTTGCATCCTGACCTGCAGCTTCCTGCAAGTAATCAATGATTTCGCCAATTTCGCCCATCGTGATTTCCTGTGTTCCGGAGATCATATTGAGCAATATATCTTTGGTTCCTTTAATACTGCTGCTATCGAGTAAAGGCGATTCGAGCGCCTGCTGAACAGACTTCATCGCGCGACCTTCGCCGGTTGCAAAGCCGGTTCCCATAATAAATACTTCGCTGCCGGCCATAACCGTGCACACATCAGCAAAGTCGATGTTGATGTTTCCGTGAAGGGTAATTATTTCGGCCACTCCCTTTACCGCTGTTGTGATGATGTTGTCGGCTTTTTTAAATGCCACCGATGCAGGAAGGTTTCCGTATATTTTATGAAGTTTTTCGTTGCTGATTACCAGCATACTATCCACATGATCTTTCAGCCTGTCAATTCCTGCACGTGCCTGATCGTACCTCCGTTTTCCTTCTGCCGGAGATGGAAGTGTAACCACCGCAATGGTCAGGATTCCCAAATCGCGTGCAAGTTGTGCAATTACGGGGGCAGCCCCGGTTCCGGTTCCACCTCCCATTCCGGCGGTGATAAACACCATTTTGGTAGTACCTTCCAGAACATTCCGGATATCGTCCAGATTTTCGATGGCAGCCTGTTCGCCCTGTTCAGGTAAATTGCCCGCACCACGGCCTTCAGTAAGGGTTACCCCGAGCTGAATCCGGATGGGCACCGGATTGTTTTGCATCGCCTGCGCATCGGTGTTGCAAATAATAAAGTCAACACCCACAATGCCTTCATCAAACATGTGTTTGACGGCATTACACCCACCTCCCCCCACACCAATAACTTTGATGATGGAAGAATTTGCTTGCTCTATTCCGAAATTAAGAATCTCGTCGATCATAAGGCAGACATGATTTTATTTATAGCTAAGACATTTCAGTATCATCAGGGTTTTCTTCAAAAAATCCGAGAACACCCTGAAATATTTTATTTTGCATTACTTTAATTAAACCGGGTTCATTCGATTTCACTTTTGGAACCTTCACTTTCTTGCGTTTTCCAACCGGGCCTTCTTCTTCCGCAGCCATTTTTAGCAAGCCAAGAACGGTTGAAAACCGGGGATCGTCCACTTCTTTGCGAGCCACAAAATAATTCAGATTGGGACTGCCTTTTCTGACATCAAAACCGGTGCGAAACTTAATCAACTGACCCAGGTTAGGCAACAGCGAGGTTCCTCCGGTAATTACAATTCCGGCGCCCAATTTATCTGCATATCCTGATTTTCTGATCTGGAATGCAAATCCATCCACAATTTCTTCCATTCGTGCCTGGATAATATTGGCAAGGCTTTTAAACGAAATCTGGCGCGGCTCCCAACCCTGAATCGGAATGGTAACTACTTTGTCTTCCGGTGCAAAATCAGCGATGGCCTGACCAAACTGAACTTTCAGCGATTCGGCCTGACGGACAGTGATGGAACAACCCTCTTTAATGTCGTGTGTAAGTACATTGCCTCCAAACGGAACCATGGAAGTGTAGCAAAGTACACCATCGAAGAAAATAGAAATCTTGGTGGTGCCTCCGCCAATATCAACCAGGGCAACACCGGCTTCCTTTTCATCTTCTGTCAGAACCACTTCGGAAGAGGCAATCGGATCCAGAATTGATTTCTGAACATTGATTGAGCCTTGCCTGAAACAAGTGGCAATGTTCCTTGTATAATATTCAGGAGCAATGTGTAGTTTATAAGTTCCTACGACTTTATCGCCGATGGCTCCAACCGGATTGACAATTCCTGTCTCATTGTCAACGGTATAGAATTCGGAATTGATGTGGTAAACGGACATTCCATCGGGCAGTTCAATTTTGCGGGCCTGCTCTGCCATTTGATTGACATCGGCCTCGGTCACATAATGGTCGCGCCCGATATTACCCTGAATGCTGGTGGTCAGCGTGGTCAGATGTTGTCCTGATATATTGACAAAAACGTTTTCAATCACCTGGCCGCATTCTTTTTCAGCATGATTTACAGCGTCATTCACGGCAGCAAATGCCTCCTCAACATTTAGCACAACACCCCGTTTAATGCCTCGCGAGGGGCTGTGTCCAAGTCCAACAATCTGGATTTTATTGTTGTCAACCTTTTTTCCGGCGAGAGCTACCACTTTCGTGGATCCGATGTCAACTGCTGCAAATATTTTTTCGTTCTTGTCCATAATCTATTTTTTTGTGCAAACAACCTGGTTCTGATATTTCACACTGATGGCTTTATACTTGTTCCAACCAAAATTTTTAAAACCTTGCTGGTAAACTGCTTTTAAATTTCTGAATTTCAACTCATAATCATCGGGACGGCCAAATTCGATGAGGTAATCCCCAACCTGTGGCAACAGCAACAATTCTCCGTTCGGCTGAATTAATACCTGTTCAATCTGTGCTTTCCAGAAATCGTCCTTGTTCACGAATGCGGTCATTTTCAGTAAATTACTTTTTGTCGTTTCATCAGGAAATGTTCCGCTTGCAATCATGATTCGTTCAATATATTTAGATGAAACCGGAATCTTTACTCCCTCACTGTCGAGATAATAATCTTCACTGGCATCTTTTATCCTGAGAATCGGTGTACGTTCATCAACATGGATGACAAGTTTCCCGCTGAATGACCATCCTTTTGCTTCAACTTTCCGGTAAATCTCCACATTGGTCAGGGTTGCAAAAGTGGTCAGTTTTGTTTCTAGCGACTCAATGTCAATGGCCGAAAGCCGGTGCCCGATAATTGGCTCACCCGATTTTTCGATCATTTCGGTTATTTCAGCTTCATCCAGAAATCGTGGAGAATTGGGATTGATAAAGACCACAATTGACTGACACCTCACCGCCTCCATTTGGGTGTAGGTGAAATAAATTGTGAATCCGACAAACCCTGCCAGACAAAACCAACCTAATATGACCAATATCTTTTTAACTATCTCCATACTTCAGCAATTGCTTTTTTACCGGTTCAACCAGAGTGTCAATATCCCCGGCGCCCATCATCAAGATAATTCCAGGTTTAAACAATCCGGAAATCACGGGCAACTCTTCTTTGGTGCAAATTATTTTTTTACGATTCTTTAACTGTTTGAAAATCAATTCAGAACTTACTCCTTCTATTGGTAGCTCGCGGGCCGGATAAATATCCAGTAGTACAATTTCATCGAGCAAATCCAGGCTTTTTGCGAATCCGGTTGCAAAATCTTTTGTGCGGCTGTAAAGGTGTGGTTGAAATATGCCTGTCAATTTCCGACCCTTGTAAATATCCCTTACCGATTGAATGGTTGCCCTCAATTCTGCCGGATGATGCGCATAATCGTCGATCAGCACAAAAATTCCGTTATTTAACTGAACATCGAACCGCCTTTTTACTCCGGAATAGGTTGCCAGGGCTTTTCGTATTTCTTCCGGAGAAACGCCTGCCAGAATTGCGAGGGCTGAAGCTGCCACCGCATTTTCAACATTCAGCAGGCCTGGGTAATTTAATACCAGTTTTTTAATACTGAAATCAGGAGTTTTCAGATCGAACTGGTAAAATCCTGCTTTTAACATTACATTTTCGACACAAAAATCGGCATCTTCGGTAATCGAATACGTGAATATCCGAATGTTCGGAAGATCTGCACCAACCGAAAGTCCTTTTCTCAATACCAAGGCGCCACCCGTTTTAACCTGGGAGGCAAACAATTGAAAACTTTCGATGACTTGTTCGTGCGAACCGTAAATGTCGAGGTGGTCGGCATCCATCGAGGTGATAACTGCCAGTTCTGGTTTGAGTTGCAAAAATGATCGGTCGAATTCATCGGCTTCTGCCACCACCCATGGACTGCCGGTATTATCGAGCAACAAGTTGGTCTGGTAATTTTTTGAAATTCCGCCGAGAAATGCTGCGCACCCAAGAACCGATGATTTCAAAATATGGGCAGTCATGGTTGAAACCGAAGTTTTTCCATGTGTTCCGGCAACAGCGATGGTTCGCTGGCTGTTGCAAATGATTCCCAGCACTTCCGAACGTTTGTGAATGGAAAAGCCACGGTCAATCAGAACATTTAATTCCTGATGATTGGCCGGAACTGCCGGTGTATAAACGATTAATGAGTCGTCAATATTCAGATCAGAAGGCAATTGATCCGGATTGTCCTGATAATGCACTGCAATTCCTTCGCTTTCAAGTTGAAGTGTCAGTTCGGTGGAAGTCCGGTCATATCCGGAAACAGCAATGCCCTGACTCGCAAAATAACGTGCCAGAGCGCTCATCCCGATTCCCCCGATTCCCAGGAAATACACTTGTTTTATGTCGGTTAATTTTTGCATTCTATGTTTTTACCACCAATTATTTCAATTTCACTTTTATTTTCTTTGTCAAATAGTATCCACCAGTATGTAGTGCATCTCCTCTAAATTCTATAAGGCCAACTTCTTTTAGTTGTTTAATATAGCGCTCCATACTCTTGTCAGTTAATCCAGTAGCTTTTTTGTAATCAGGAACTCTGTTGCCTTCATTGGCTGCGATGGCACTTAACAAAATTGCCAATTTTTCTTTAACTCCTCTAGTTGCTCCCTCAACTGCTTCCTCAACAGCTCCCTCAATAGATCCCTCAATTGTTCCCTCAATAGCTCCCTCAACTGTTCCCTCAATAGCTCCCTTAACTGCTCCTTTATTGGCAACTTCAACAGCTCCGCCAAGTATTACATCGCTATAAAAAGTAAGCTTCACGGTATGTTCCCCAATATCCCAAATAGGCGCTTTAAGTCCGGCTTGTTTACATGCATCAATAATCTTTAGCGTTCCCCTACCTATTTTCTCAATATAACCTCTAAGAAAAACAATATGTGCAATGTCTGGATTAAAAGGCATTGATAGATGGTTCTTCTTTAACTCACTTTGTTTGAAAGGAGATTTGCCGCTATTCGTTATCTCTAATTTGTCGGGATAGATAATAATAGATAAGGTACTTGAAACAAATCCATACTCTCTATGTACTAAAGCGTTCATCACCCCTTCGCGCAAAGCAGCCATAGGAAAAATATAATCATCGGTACGTTTCCAATTTTTATCATCAAATTTTCTGCTATAGGATAAATGCTTTTCAAAAAAATATTGAATGCTTTCAATATTTTTAAACAGATTGCCTTCTATCAATTGGTCATCCTTGAAAATATCACCTGTTTTGCCATGATCAAGAAAAGCAATGCGTACCCTTGCCTGTGGAATAAATCGTGAAGGCTTTTTAGCAAAAAGAACCACTGCTGCATTTGTAAAATTGCCATTTTGAAAAAGCCCGTAATAAGTTAGACAATCAATTGGCTCTTTTCTGATGTCTTTCATTTTATTGTCCGACAAAGCTAATTCCATTGTCTTTTGGATTTCTTCCAAATCCAGATCGTCCAATTCGACACCTAAAGCAGATTGTCGTTCCCAATGTATTTCAGTTTCCTGTCTTTTATGTATCAGTTCAGAAATTTCTTTGGACGATGCTTGAATTGTGCGATCCTTTCTCCGATAATAAATACTACCGTTAAAAATATAAGGTTGCTTTGACCCTTCCCAGACTTTGATTAGAAGCAATTGTTTATCACCGTATTTTTCAACAGACACCATTACTGGAGCCTCTGGTACTAATTCCTTTAAGAGAAATTGTTCTATTTCAATTTGTAATTTATCAGCGTTTTTTACACCTTTTATTTCTCTATTATCTGCGATGCCAATTAATAATTGACCTCCTTCATTATTTAAAAACCCGCAAATGGTTTTACCAATGGCCTCTTTACGAACAACTTCTTTAAACTCAAGCTGTCCGCTTTCGTCCTGTTTTATCAGGTCTTTTATGAGTTGTTCTGATTTCATTGTTTTTGTTGTTTCATTTGTCCTACAATATTCCTCACTCTATTTCTATCTTGAAATTGAGTTTCAATACACTTTAGAATATCTCCTAATCGAAAATATTCGTCAACCCAATGTCCAATTCGTTCAGCAGGAAGCACATCATTTAATATTGTGTCATTGTATAGATTGATCAGCCGTATATCATCCAACACCTCAGTTTTTCGAAAAGTGAAGGCAGGCGAACGGTCACCATTTTCCCAAAACATATATTGCTTTAGCAATTGGCATGCAACGGAAATATCCCGATGAGCAATAAACCATCTTGGTCTTTTTAAATTGATAGCTTTTAGCATCTCTTGATGTGTTATAGATAATTCACCATTAAGTACAGCTCCATAACGCGGTCGAATAATTCCAAAAAGTAAATCACAGCTTTCAACTGCACAAAGGCAATTTTCAGTATTAGATAATCCTGGATGAACAGGAATGGTTCTTATATGTGAATTCCAAACTTCATAGCCATACCCTTGCAGTGTAGAGCATACCTGTTCTATTTGGTCTTCAAAACCAAAAATGGTAGAAGCTACCATTACTTTTAACTTTGGTATGGCTATCTTTTTACTCATTCAACTAATCGCCTTTTTTCATTGTGTTTTGACTATAAACTCTTCTAACTATATTTTGAAGGGGTTTCCTTCTCCGTCCGAAATAACGTTTGAGTTCTTTTTCATACTTATCTCTCGGACGGTTTTCATTTGGAATTCTTTATTCTGTTGGGCTTCGGCGTGAGCTCTGTCGAACGCTAAAGCCAACGGCAAAGGATATTCCTATCACAATGAACGTTTTACTTCTGACTTCTGACTTCTGACTTCTGACTCTCAACCATCTCCAGTATTACATCCACAATATCTTTTGCAGCATTGGGTCGCCCCAGTTTTTGTATGTTTTCGGAGAGGCTTTTTAACCTCTGTTTATCGTTCAGCAAGCTAAACGTTTCTTTCAACAACTGATCCTTCGAATCGGCATCTTTTATTAACAAAGCAGCCTGATTTTCAACAAGTGCCATCGCATTTTTTGTTTGATGGTCTTCGGCCACATTGGGCGAAGGAACCAGAATGCAGGGTTTTGCCAATAAACATAGTTCGGAAATGGTTCCGGCACCGGCACGTGAAATAACCACATCGGCGACCGCATAAGCCAAATCCATGCGCGATACAAATTCCATAGGAAACAGATTGTCAGGGCAATTGCCACCCAAACGTTCAAGCATTTCCTTGTAATAAAAACTTCCGGTCTGCCAGATTATCTGCACCTCCGTTTGACGAATCAGCTGAAGATTCTCCATCACACTTTCGTTGATGGTGCGCGCACCAAGACTTCCGCCAATAATCAGAACCACCGGTTCTCCATCGTACAGTTTGAAAAATTCGAATGCCTTGCTTTTGTTAACGATGGTTTCAAGCAGGTTTTTACGAATTGGATTTCCGGTCAATACAATTTTATTCTTTGGAAAATACCTTTCCATATTTGGATAGGCCACGCATATTTTATTCACTTTCGACGACAATAATTTGTTGGTCATGCCCGCGTACGAATTCTGTTCCTGAAGTACAGCCGGAACTCCGCTTCGCACAGCAGCCTTCAACAATGGCCCACTTGCAAATCCGCCCACTCCAATAACGACATCAGGTTTAAAACCGGCAATTACTTTTCGGGCAATGCGCATGCTTTTATATAATTTCAGGAAAAAATCGAACATTTTAAGCGAAGGCTTGCGCGGAAAACCCACTACCGGTAGCCCAATAATTCGGTAACCCGCAGCAGGAACACGATCCATTTCCATTTTTCCCAGAGCGCCAACAAAAAGAATTTCCGTTTCGGGATAACGCTCTTTCAGCTCGTTGGCAATCGAAATGGCCGGGAAAATATGTCCTCCGGTTCCTCCTCCGCTTACAATTACTTTTAATTTTTTCATCTGTTCATAATTTGCTTTTTAATTGCCAGATGGAACTCGCCAATAATCATTCTCCTGTGTGAAGAAGTAATTCTCATGGCTCGTTTCATATCACAAAGCCTGGTCTTCGTTTGGTACATCAACAACCACCAACTGTTCGGTTGGCGCTTTATTTTTCTGATTTTGCGAGCTGACCGCCAGAATGATCCCGAATGATGCCGCCGTAAACAACATCGACGATCCGCCCATACTGACCCATGGCAATGGTTGTCCGGTTACGGGAGCAGCCCCGACCGAAACAGCCATATTTATAAACGCCTGAAATACCATCAGAACGATCAAGCCGGCTACCATAAAAGCCGGAAAGGTGCGATCGCACCGCCGGACAATACTAACCCCCCGGAACAATAAAATCAGGTATAACATTGCAAGAAATACACCTCCAACCAAACCGTATTCCTCGATAAAAATGGCATAGATAAAATCGTTGTAACCGGCTTCCATGTAATTGCTTACCTCGCTGTTTCCTGGCCCTTTCCCAAACATGCCACCTTCGAAAACTGCCAGTTTCGCATAGTCTGACTGGGTCGTGCCAACGGCCTCGCTTGCATCGCCTTTGGTGAAATCAACAATACGTTCCTTAAAAGTGTGTACACGGCCAAAGCTGGCTGGCATAAAATCAGCGGTAAAAAACAGCAATACCGCCATTAAAACACCTGCACCGGCTACCATTGAAATTAACCTTATCTGCACACGTGCTATCAGCATCAGAACCATGATGCTTAAAAAGATGATTGCTGCCGTTGAAATATTGCTCAGGAAAATAAGAAAACACACCACTCCGGAAACACCGATTACCCACCAGAAAGCTTTTGTAAGTTCTTCTTCTGATTTTTGCGATTTCGACAACATGCGTGATGCAAACATGATCAGCGATATTTTTGCCAGTTCTGAAGGTTGAAAACTTAGTATTCCCAGATCGAGCGAACGGGAAGTTTCCTTGCTGGGATTGCCGGTCATTTTATACTGAACAAAAGCCAGAATTAGTGCAAAAATGGTAATTCCGATCAGTACAGGCGATATCTTAAAATAGACGACCACCGGTACAATATTGACAAGGAATAGCATTATCCCAAAACCCGTCAGGATAAATACGATTTGCCTGACCAGATAATAGACTGTATTTCCATCGGCTTCGCGGTAGGCCAGTTTGCCAGTGGCACTGTACACAATTACCAGCGAAACAAGCGATAAGAAAATCAGCACTACCCACAGTGTCCGGTCGCCCTTGAATATTTTACCCATTACACCTGCCATTTTACAATTCTTTTACTGCATTTTTAAACTGATATCCGCGATCTTCGTAATTCTCGAACAAATCAAAACTTGCACAGGCTGGCGACAATAACACGGTATCACCATTTCGGGCCAGATAATAAGCATAACGAACGGCATCAGCCATCGATTGTGTTTCAACCATGTCGATTCCAATGTGTTTAAAAGCCTCCATGATTTTTGAATTGTCTATTCCCAGACAAACGATGGCTTTCACTTTTTTCTTCACCAATTCGGTCAATTGGGCATAGTCATTTCCTTTATCAATACCGCCGACAATCCAAACCGTTGGCTGGCTCATACTTTCGAGTGCATACCAGGTCGAGTTAATGTTGGTTGCTTTCGAATCGTTGATAAATTCGATACCATGAACTTTCAGAAACCGTTCGAGCCTGTGTTCAAC
>JAUYTA010000451.1 GCA_030695265.1 Bacteroidota bacterium | reverse complement strand
ATTGGCGAAATCGGACAGAACCACAATGGCGAAGTGGAGATTGCCAAAAAGCTGATCGATGTAGTTACCGAACCGGTAATCGACAAGCTGTTCGGCCAGAAATTACGTTCGATGAATGCGGTTAAAATGACCCGTCGTGATTTGAAGGAAGAACTTTCGGCATCCGAAATGCATCGTCCTTATGACAATCCGCATTCTTTTGGAAAAACGTATGGTGAACACCGGACTTTTCTGGAATTAAATGACGACCAGCATTTTGAAGTGTTCAGGTATGCCAAATCAAAAGGGCTCGAATTTGTTGAAACCCTTTGTGCAAAAGGTTGTTTGTCGATGTTGCGTCTTTTTACGCCCGACCGGCTAAAAGTTGCTTCACGCGACGTGACCAACCTTCCCTTGCTGGAAGCGATGGCCGAAACTAAAATCCCAATCATACTTTCAACAGGCATGACCGGCAAAAAAGAGCTGGAGGATGCACTCGAAATCATCACAAAATACCATTCAAACATCAGCATTCTTCATTGTTTATCGCAGTATCCTTCCGAGTATCAAAATATCAATTTGTTGACTATTAAATATTTGAAAGAACAATTTTCTCAATATACAATCGGTTATTCCGATCATTCCATTGGAATTTTGATGCCAGCAGTTGCAGTTGGAATGGGCGCTGAAATCATCGAAAAACACATCACCCTCGACCGCAACATGAAAGGCACAGACCATCGCGGATCGCTTGAACCTGAAGGAATCTGGAGAATGGTGCGCGACATTCGGAATACCGAATATGCCATTGGCAATTACGGAATTTTCATCAGCGATAAAGTGGAGGGAACACGCATAAAACTCGAACGTTCCATCGCCTCCCTGCGTACAATTGCAGCCGGTGAAATCATTGCCGAAAGCGATCTGCATCTTCTCAGTCCGGGAGACGGTTATAAATGGGTTGAGAAAGATAAAATAGTCGGGAAAAAGGCACTTGTTGCGATTCCGGCCAACGAAATTATTTATTCTGAAATGCTTACAAAATGAAGATAAAACTAGTATTGACTGATATTGACGGGGTTTGGACAGACGGTGGAATGTACTACGACCAAACCGGAAACGAATTGAAGAAATTTAATACGACCGACAGTGCAGGCGTTGTGTTTCTGCAACTGCTTGATATTCCACTTGGAATAATCACCGGCGAAAATACCAAAATCGTTTGGCGGCGTGCCGAAAAACTGAAGATCAATCACTTGTTTATCGGGGTGAAAAACAAACTTGAAACTGCAGAGAAGCTTTGCGCTGAATTGCAAATTTCACTTCAGGAAGTAGCCTATATTGGCGACGATTTAAATGATGCCATGCTGTTGAAAGCGGTTGGATTTAGCGCCGTCCCGGCCAATGCACCAAGTTACATGGAAAAATATGCCAAAATAAGGCTCACCAAAAAAGGCGGGGAAGGCGCTTTCCGCGAATTTGTTGAGTTAATTCTCACAAAAGAAAACCTGCTCGATACCGCAATTCAGAAATACCTGAAAACTACCCAGCAGAAGTAGAAAGTGATTACATTTCTACTTTTTTGCCCCAGCCGGCTTCGCGTTTTTCGGCTGCTTCAATCCATTTTGGCAATAGGTTTTGCTTGAATGTTTGTTTCTCTTCCCTCAGCTTTTTCATGTCAAGTCCTATGAATTCCTGTGCTTTGGCTTTGGTGGAAATATCGGGATAAGGTACTTCCTGATTGAAACCTTTGCTGGCAAGCAATCGCGCCAGTTTGATTCGTGTTTCGCCGGTAATGGCAATTCCGGTCGAAATAATCCGTCCAATTTCGATTGGTGCGTGGAACGAGCCACCATGACTGGCAGCAGCAAAATCCCAGCGCCATTGTGCATGACGGATTCCCTGAAGGATATCTTTCATTTCGGCATCGGTGGCTCCCAGATCCCAGGCTTTTTTGGCTTCAACATGCGCATGAACCAGGTGTTCTTCAAGCTTATCGCGGTTTTCAATTATTTTATCCTGACGGTCGTACACGCTCTGAATCAGTTTGGCTGTTTCT
>JAUYTA010000446.1 GCA_030695265.1 Bacteroidota bacterium | reverse complement strand
TCTGACCGAAGCGCTTCCTTATCACCGTTTGTTCAACTCACCGATTGCCGAAGCTGCAATTGTTGGAACTGCCATTGGTTATGCCATGTGTGGTGGCCGCGTAATTCCTGAAATCATGTATTGCGACTTCCTGGGCCGTTGTGGCGATCAGGTATTCAACCAGCTCCCCAAATGGCAGGCGATGAGCGGAAATGTGATTAAAATGCCGGTGGTTTTGCGTGTTTCGGTAGGTTCTAAATACGGCGCTCAGCACTCGCAGGACTGGACAGCATTAACTGCCCAAATCCCGGGACTGAAAGTCGTTTTCCCTGCTACTCCATACGATGCCAAAGGTTTGATGAACGCGGCTTTACAGGGAACCGATCCGGTGGTTTTCTTCGAAAGCCAGCGTTTGTACGACATCGGCGAGATGTTCCACAAAGGTGGTGTTCCTGAAGGTTATTACGAAATTGCCATTGGCGAACCGGATATCAAACGTGAAGGAAAAGATGTAACTATCCTGACCATCGGTGCAACTTTGTACCGTGCAATTGAAGCTGCTGACATTCTTCAGGAAAAATACGACATGTCGGCTGAAGTGATTGATGCCCGAAGTTTGAGTCCGTTTAACTACGAACTTGTGTTGGCTTCGGTAAAAAAGACCGGTCGCATTGTTATTTCAGGTGATGCTTCATCGCGTGGTTCGTTCATGAAAGAAATGGCGCAAACCATTTCGGAACTGGCTTTCGACGATCTGGATGCTCCACCGGTAGTGGTAGGTTCGCGCAACTGGATTACTCCGGCTTATGAACTCGAAGATTCATTCTTCCCTTGTGCTGAATGGATGATCGATGCGATCCACGAAAAGATTGTTCCGCTGAAAGGTCATGTGGTGAAAAACAATTTCACCAGCGCAGAGCAGATCCGGAGAAATAAATTGGGAGTATAATTGTTGATTAAAGCCACTGATCCGATGACTTCGAGTCATCGGATCAGTTCTCCAAAATAAACAAGCCCTTGTTGTCCGGAATGGATGACAAGGGCTTGTAGTTTTGAAGGAGCTTGATGTCCATTCACTTCAGTGAGCGGGAAAGGATAAATTTTTGAACAACAGAATCGCTAAATCAAG
>JAUYTA010000436.1 GCA_030695265.1 Bacteroidota bacterium | reverse complement strand
TTGTCTTGTCAGCAAAACAAAAAAATAACAACCATGAATATTAAAATCCTCTCAGTCAACACTTCCATAAAAAAGGGAACGGTAAAAAAACCGGTCGAATCCATTGAACTAACCGAAATAGGCGTCACAGGAGATGCCCATTCAGGAAAATGGCACCGGCAGGTAAGTATGCTGGCAACCGAAAGTATTGCCAAATTTGAGGAAGAAGCTGGCCGAAAAATCAAATACGGTGAATTTGCTGAGAACATTACCACGGAAGGTCTTTTATTGCACGAATGTCGGCCGCTCGACCGGTTCATGAACGAAGATATTGAACTTGAGGTTACCCAAATTGGTAAAAAATGCCACGGCGACAATTGTTCTATTTTCCGCGAAATTGGGAATTGTGTGATGCCTAAAGAAGGAATTTTCGCCCGTGTTATTAGAGGTGGAAATTTGAAGGCTGGCGACAAACTGGACTATCTGCGGAAAGTAATAAATATCCACATCATAACCCTGAGCGACCGCGCCAGCGCCGGTGAATATGCAGACAAAAGTGGCCCGCAAATCAAACTTCTGGCCGAAACATTTTTTGCAGGAATCAACCGCCCAACCGAATTCATCCATCACCTGATTCCCGATGATCAGGAACAACTTACCCAACTGATTAAATCTGCCATCTCGCAACAGGTTGACATCGTTTTCACCACCGGCGGAACCGGAATCGGACCAAGGGATTTTACACCGGAAACCGTTCGTCCATTGCTCGACAAGGAAATTCCGGGAATCATGGAGTTGATCCGTGTCAAATACGGAATGGAGAAACCGGCTGCTTTGCTTAGCCGGGGAATTGCAGGCGTTTCAGGAAAAACGCTGATTTACTGCCTTCCCGGAAGCGTAAAAGCAGTGACCGAATATTGCAAGGAGATTTTACCCACCATAGAACATTCCATTTACATGATTGAAGGAATTGACAGCCATTAGGATCGTATCTTTTCTCCTTCTGAAAAAATAACCACATAGGCACATAGGTCACATAGAAAATAATCTATGAGTCCTATGTGCCTATGTGGTTTAATTCTTAAACAACAGTTCCATGGCACCATAATTGATATTCCTGCCAAGCCTAAATATTATTTTCAGGCCAGTTTTATTGCTAATTTCGCGATTGATTTACTTCAAGCATTCCTTATGAAAACAATCTTCAGCATCACCATCCTTTTGTTGAGCCTCGCATCCATTTCTCAAAACAAATTTGTAAGCGAATGGCAAAAGGTTGATTCACTTTCCAATCTGGGACAGTCGCAAACTGCGCTCGACATGGTCATCCGTATCTATGATCAAACCAAGGCCTCCAACCAGGCCGACCAGTTTGTGAAAGCATCATTGTACCGAATGAAGCTGGAAGCCGATTTTCAGGAAGATTATCTTGAAAATAGCATCGAACGGACTCAACTTGAGGTTCAATCGGCAAAAGCTCCGGTAAAACAAATACTGCATTCAATTGTGGCAGAACTTTACTGGCGGTATTACCAGAACAACCGCTGGAAGATTCACGAACGGAGCGAAACTTCCAATTTCTTGCCTGACGACATCAAAACATGGGATTTGAAAAAACTGGTTTCAGCCTGCATGGAAAACTATGCAGCATCGCTGTCGGACAAAGATTTACTCAAAAATACCGCATTAAGCTCCTTCTCCGAAATACTGATCAAACAAGAGGATTCGGAGAAATTCAGGCCCACTTTGTTCGATTTTCTGGTTCACCGGGCCATCGACTTTTATTCATCATCAGATGCCGGACTGACCAAACCGGCAATTACTTTTTTAATGGATAACGCCGATTTCTTTGGAACTTCCACAGAATTTGCAGTGCAGAAAATCAGTTCTCCTGATGCTTTTTCGTTCGAATTTCAGGCATTGAAACTTTATCAGGAAGTTGTCAATCTTCACTTGAACCATAAAGATCCGACGGCATTGATTGATGTTGATTTAGACCGGCTTTCTTTCGTTCATTCGAAAAGTACCCTTCCTGAAAAGGACAGCCTTTACCTTGCATCTTTGTATCTGTTTGAAAGTAAATATCTGAATCATCCCTCCTCCACCGAAGTTGCCTATCAAATTGCAGTTCAACTGAACAACGACGGAGATCAGGAGGTGATTCCTTTTAAAGGTGCATCAACATC
>JAUYTA010000418.1 GCA_030695265.1 Bacteroidota bacterium | reverse complement strand
AATGTTTGCTTGTCTGATAATCATTGATGGTTGGTTTTTTCGAAGGATCAAAATTAAGAAAAATAGCTTCGGGTGATGAAATATATTTATTGTTCGGTAAGGCAAGGATTATTTAATAGAGAGTTGGTTGAATTCGAGGTCTAATCTTAGTCCCATGATATTTCAGATTTGAAATCAAAGATATGAAAATATCAAATACAAGAAATATTGTTCTGAAAGCATTGTTTTTCGTATTTTGGACGGCAAATTATAATTTACCCTTCGATGATAAAAATCTTTGTAGCTTCTAAAAATCCGGTAAAACTGGATGCAGTAAAAGAGGGATTGTCAGTATTTCTGAAACAGGAGGTTACAGTACTTGGCGGATCGGTTGAAAGCGGTGTTTCTGATCAGCCAATGAGTGATGTTGAAACTTTGCTGGGAGCCGAAAGCCGTGTAAAAAATGCACAACGGCTGTTTCCCGGGTTCGATTATTATATCGGGATTGAGGGTGGAGTAGAGGATACCGATTCCGGATTAATGGCTTTTGCATGGGTCGTCATCAGCAACGGAAAACAAACCGGAAAGGCCCGAACCACCACTTTTATGCTTCCTCCGCGTGTGGCTGAATTGATTCATCAAGGCTATGAATTGGGCGATGCCGATGATATTGTTTTCGAGAAAATGAATTCGAAGCAGCAAAATGGTGCGGTAGGCTTGCTCACCAACGATGCAATTACCCGCAAATCGCTCTATTTACCAGCCGTTCAATTAGCATTTATTCCGTTTTTGAATCCTGAATTATATCCATAAGTTCTATTTTCAGGAATAAGCAAGAGGCGGAAGTTTACAGTGGTAAGTCTCAGTAATCAGAAAAAAGAAACATGTGATTTTGATAGCTTCACATCAAAAAATTAACATCCAGAAAAAAATCTACGTTCGACACTTTCAATTTAATCGGTTATTAAAGGTCGATTTGCTCTGAGCTTCACTGGTAAACAGGATTTTGCATTCATTTCTCGAAGAATATTTCCTGATCGCTGGTTGATACCTGTTGAATAGTTGTTTCATTAAAATCGTATATTTGCAAACTCAAAAACTGATCGTATGAGGTATTTGTGTAGTGTCATCTTATTTCTTGGACTATTGAGCACGTCGGTTTATGCTCAAACTGATACACTTGCCCTGTACCCGGGGATCTCCAGCCAAACGGCAAAAATGGAGGAGCTACTTGGAAAATTACCCATCAGACAAGACCCGCGAATTACCGATTTACTTGTCAGACATTCCCAAATCAACCAGCGCAAACGCGGAACCGATGGCTTTCGTCTCGAAATATTCTTCAGCTCCGGAAACAAAGCCCGTGAACAGGCTGAACGGGTACGAAATGATTTTAACCTTACTTTTCCTGCTATTCCTACCTATTTAATTTTCCAGACACCTAATTTTAAACTGAGGGTTGGCGATTTCCGCAACAAGAGCGAAGCTTTGAAAGCAAAATCGACCATCTCGTATAAATACCCGAATGCATTTATTGTAAAAGATATCATCAGGTTTCCTGAATTATTTCCTGAAAATTTTGAACAAATAGAAGAACCCGAAGAACAATGAGCGAATTGATTAAGCATGAGTGTGGGATAGCATTGATACGGTTGAGAAAGCCTCTTGAATATTACAAGGAAAAATACGGCACCTGGCAATATGGCCTGAACAAACTGTACCTGCTGATGGAGAAGCAACACAATCGCGGACAAGACGGAGCCGGAATTGTAAATATCAAAATGGAACTCAGCCCTGGTCAGGAATACATCAACCGCCACCGGTCGATTGAACAAAATCCGATTAAAAATATTTTCGAAAAGGTTGCAAAGGGTATCAAAAAGGCCGAAAAAAATAAACCTGCAGATGCCGATATTCGCTGGATTTATGAAAATGTACCGTTCTCGGGCGAAGTTTACCTCGGACACCTGCGCTACGGAACTTTTGGTCGCAACAGCATCTATTTTGTTCACCCTTTAATGCGCCATAACAACTGTAAATCGAGAACTCTGGTGATGGCTGGTAATTTCAACCTAACCAATACCGACGAACTTTTTGAAAGGCTGATTGCTTTGGGGCAACATCCGAAAGCTTACACAGATACAGTAACAGTTCTTGAAAAAGTAGGACATTTTTTGGACGAAGAGAACCAGTTGCATTTCAGGCAATACAAAAACTCAAACTATTCGAACCGCGAAATTTCACCGCTTATCGAGACAAACCTCGATGTGCAGAAAGTACTCGAAAATGCCAGCAAAGATTGGGACGGTGGATATGCCATTGCCGGAATGTTTGGGCATGGAGATGCTTTTGTCATGCGTGATCCGTCTGGAATCCGTCCTGCATTTTATTACTACGACGACGAAATCGTGGTAGTGGCATCAGAACGACCGGTCATTCAGACCGTGATGAATGTAAAGTCTGAAAGTGTCCATGAAATCAAACCCGGCGATGCTTTGATCATCAAAAAAGATGGCTCGGTTTCCAGTAAAATGATCCGTGTGCCACATACCCGCAGGTCGTGTTCGTTCGAGCGCATCTATTTTTCACGCGGAAGCGACAAAGACATTTATCAGGAACGTAAGAAACTGGGCAATTTACTTTCGCCCGCCATCCTGAAGTCGATTGACTACGACATTGAAAATACTGTATTTTCTTTTATCCCAAATACTTCTGAAACGGCTTTCTACGGACTTGTTCAGGGGGTGCGGCAATATTGTGTCGATTGGAAAATAAAAGAACTGAAAGAACGCAACGGCAGCATCACTTATGAAGAAATGGTGGCAGTACTTTCGGTTGAACCACGGGTGGAGAAACTGGCCATCAAAGATGTTAAACTGCGTACTTTCATTGCCGATGATGCCAGTCGTGACGATCTGGTTGCCCATGTTTACGACGTGACATACGGAATTATTAAGGAAAATACCGATACGCTGGTCATTATCGACGATTCGATTGTGCGCGGAACAACACTGAAAAAAAGTATCCTGAAAATATTGGATCGGCTAAATCCGAAGAAAATCATCGTGGTTTCGTCAGCGCCGCAGATTCGCTATCCCGATTGTTACGGAATCGACATGGCTGTACTCGAAAAATTCATCGCTTTTACCGCTGCCATTCAGTTACTGAAAGACACCGGTCAGCAGCAGGTCATTGATGATGTTTACCGCAAATGCAAGGAACAGCAAAACTTGCCAAAGGAAGAGATTGTCAATTACGTGAAGGAAATATACAAACCGTTTAAGGCAGAAGAGGTGTCGGCCAAAATTGCTGAAATGCTAAAACCTGACGACTGTAAAGCGGAAGTCGAGATAATTTACCAAACCATCGAAAATCTGCATGTTGCCTGTCCCAACGATACCGGTGACTGGTATTTCACCGGAAATTATCCAACTCCCGGCGGAAACAAGGTGGTCAACACTTCGTTTATCAATTATATTGAAGGGATTGACGGAAGGGCATATTGAAGTTTAAAGTTCAAAGCTTGACGTATTGTTTTTGGTCAAGATACTTGATGCCGGAAATTAGGGCTGAGTTTATTGAAGATATTGCAAAAAGGGATTTC
>JAUYTA010000416.1 GCA_030695265.1 Bacteroidota bacterium | reverse complement strand
GGTAGGTGTGTATTAGTTGTAATAATCTATATCTGTTCCCAACCGTCGCGGTAATTGTGCCTGATCCATTCTTCCGCAGAAGCAAGCGCCGGAATCGTGTCGTATTTGGTGTCAAATTTTGGATCGCCGTTCACAACCTCAAATTTATTGGAAGTGATGACCCTTATTTTTTCAGCGTAACCGATATTGGTAAATTGCATATTTTTTCCGTCCCACAGTAACCGTTTTTTCAAATCCTGAAGTCGGACAGCCAACACTCCCATTACCACCATTTCGTTGAGCGGTCCGGAATAGCTAAAGTTTGAACTCGCCTCTACCCTATTCTCCTTGTTTTCTTTGGCAGCACGTATCCAATCCTGCTCGTGCCCGTTGGTGTCGGCATTTTGTACGCGGCGGATGATTTTGCCAGGTTCGTTAAAATGTGCCATTTCTGAACTTGGCAGTAATGTTGGATTCGCAGCAGAACTTCCACACATGATTTTTCCTTTGGTACCGTAAAATATTACACCCCCACTACTATTCCCCATTGGTTCTCCGTCAGCCAATTCAGCTGGGCGTTCAGGTAACATTCCGCCATCGTACCAGGTTATTTTCACTTCAGGCATACCCACTTTCGGCAAATTATCTCGTCGTGGAAACCAATATGTAACTTTTTCGGCTGTGGGAGCTGATTCGTTATTAATCTGTGTGGAGCTTCCTTCAACTGCTGTTGGATATTGCAGCATCAGCGCTTTAAAAACCGGGTCGAGAATATGGCAGGCCATGTCGCCAAGCGCACCAGTACCGAAATCCCACCAGCCGCGCCAGTTCCAGGGTGTGTAAACTTCATGATAGGGACGAAACTTTGCCGGCCCGATAAACAAATCCCAGTTCAGTGTATTTGGCACCCGCATTTTGTCGGTTGGCCGTTCCAGTCCCTGAGGCCATATTGGCCGGTTGGTCCAGGCATCCACCGAGGTAATTTCACCAATGGTTCCAGCCCAAATCCATTCGCAAATTCTCCGGATTCCTTCTCCTGAATTTCCCTGATTTCCCATTTGGGTAGCAACACCATATCGCAAGGCGGTTTCAGTCATGATCCGCGATTCGAACACCGAATGGGTCAGTGGTTTTTGAAGGTAAACATGTTTTCCGGCTTTCATTGCCATTAATGCAGGCAAGGCGTGTGAATGGTCGGGAGTTGCAATCATCACGGCATCAATGTCTTTGCGTTTGTCGAACATTTCGCGGTAATCCTGGTGTCTTGATGCAAGCGGCCATTTCCTGAAAGCATTTCTCCCTGCATATTTCAAATCAATGTCGCACAAAGCAACAATGTTTTCGGTGTCCATGTTGCTCAGGTTGTTAAAACCCATACCGCCAACGCCAATTCCGGCGATATTGAGTTTATCGCTCGGAGCTTTGTGGCCCAACCCCGCAATTACATTTGATGGCAGAATGGTGACAGCAGTTGCTGCAAGTAGTGTATTACCCAGAAAATTCCTGCGGCTGATGTTCGAACGATTGTTTCCCATGGTATTCTTGATTCCGAAAGTTACGCGTTTCTATATCCGGTGAAAATAGGTATTCTGTTTTAAAATCAGAAATGAAACGATAAATCTATACGTTAAAGAAACAAAAAGGTGAACCCTCTCGGATTCACCTTTAAATATTTATGCATCAAGAAAACTTATGCCGGCATATCAGGAAGACTCCATGGTTTGCGGTAAGTGTGCTTGATCAGTTCGGCTGCAAATTCAGTAGCAGGAACCGGATCTGTCCATGTTTTATTGAATGTTGGGTGACCGTCACTTATCGTTTTCCTTTGAAAGTTGTTCCACCAATTGGTGAAGTTTTTTTGCCAGAATACTTTTAGGAATTAACTTTGTTTCATAATCAGCGATCAATGCGGGTGAAGTATTTCGTGCCATGGCATATTCAACGACCTCTGAATCTTTCCCTTTGCAAAGCAAAACTCCGATGCTTGGTTTTTCGTGCGGACGTTTTACATCACGGTCAAGCGCTTCGAGATAAAAATTTAGTTTACCCAAAAATTCAGGTTCAAACTCACTAATTTTCAATTCAAACATCACAAGACATTGCAAATCACGATTGAAGAAGAGCAGATCAGTATTATAATCCTTTTTACCCACCTGTATGCGGTATTGGTTGCCCATATAAGTATAACCCTTTCCAATTTCGAGAATAAACTTTTGAAGATTAAGAATGAGTGCTTTTTCTAAGTCTTTTTCAGAATGAACATCTGGCAAGTCAAGAAATTCAAAAATATAGGGATCTTTAAAAAGGTTCTCTGGTAAATGCGGCTGTAATAAGGAGTGAATATTATTGCCCATCATGGTACGTTCAAAAAATGCCGATTGAATCTGACGTCTTAATTCAAGCTTACTCCATTTTTCTTTGACTGACATTAATATATAAAATAGTCGTTGTTCTGCATTTTTTATTGCGGAGAATATTTCAAGATGGTTTGTCCATGAAATTTGTGTCAGCACTGCCGATACAAATTTATTATGCTGGTAATAAATATCTTGAATTTGTGTCGCCATTGGCGACACTTTTCCAATATCATCTTCGTGGGTTAGTAATTGTGTCGCCAATGGCGACACAATTGGAGTTTGGGATTGAACCCAGAGTAAAAAACAATCGGAAGATAGGTCATAGGTCTCATAAAACTGCATCATTCGGTAGATCCCCCGACGATTAAACCCTGCTAATCCAGGAAGTCTTTCAGCAATATACTTCGCTAATTCATCAACGGTACCACTTCCCCATGCACCAGCAGTCACTTTTTCAGTAACAATATGTCCAACCCTAAAATACAATAAAACAAGTTCCTCGTTAACTTTTTGAAAAGCTCTGTTTCTTGATTCTTCAATCAAAATAGCAATCTGAGCAAAGTCATTGATATTATTCATGTCAGGTTCAATCATTTGTTATTCTGTAAAGTTTTATGACAAAACATTTTATTTGGAAAATTTAATCAAAAAAGGTGGACTCTACCTATCGAATCCACCTTTAATCTTTTCATTTAATTCATCTATGCCGGCATATCAGGAAGACTCCATGGTTTGCGGTAAGTATGCTTGATCAGTTCGGCAGCAAATTCAGTTGCAGGAACCGGATCTGTCCATGTTTTATTGAATGTTGGGTGACCGTCATGAATTTTGAAACCATCTTCGATAACGATTCTGATTTTTTCGTCAGCAGTGATGTTGGTGAATTTCATGTTTGGTCCGTCCCACAACAATTCTTTGTTCAGGTTTTGCAAACGAACGGCTAAAACGCCCATTACAACCATTTCGTTGAATGGTCCGGCTTCGCTGAAATTAGAGGCAGTTTGCACGCGACTTTCAGGAGTTTCTTTGGCTGCACGAGCCCAATCCATTTCGTGTGAAGTTTCAACACGACGACGGAATTTTGGAGATTCAGGTTTGCGGCCTGATAACAACCAAGGGTTAACACCGTAGCATCCGCAAATCAGTTTGTCTTTTGTTCCGTGGAAAATTACGCCACCACCCGCATCGTTCGGATTTTTGCCAGCCGGCCATCCTTCAGGAAGCATTTGTTTGATACCACCATCGTACCAGAATACTTCAACCTGTGGTAACTGAGCTCCTTTTTTCGATCCTTTCCATGCGCGTTTTGGTGCACGGGCCGGGAAGGTTAATTTAACCGACTGTGCTGTTGGTGCGCAATCCTGAAGCAATAAGGTTGAATTACCCTGTGCTTTGGTTGGATAACCCAATTCGAGACCAACAAATACGGGATGCAAAATATGGCAGGCCATGTCGCCCAATGCACCAGTACCGTAATCCCACCAGCCGCGCCAGTTCCATGGGTGAAAGATTTCATTGTAAGGACGCATTTTTGCCGGACCGGTAAATAAATCCCAATCCAAAGTTTCAGGAACCCATTGTCCTTGTTTTGGAGTGTTCAAGCCTTGTGGCCAGATCGGACGGTCGGTAAATGCCTCAACTTTTGTTACTTCACCAATTTCGCCGTTGGCAAGCCATTCGCAGGTTAGGTTAACACCTTCCTGAGAAGATCCCTGATTACCCATTTGAGTGGCTACTTTGTATTTGTCGGCCAGTTTGGTGAGCAGGCGTGATTCGTAAACCGAGTGGGTCAAAGGTTTTTGCAGATAAACATGTTTTCCCATAGTGATGGCATGAGCTGCTGTAATGGCGTGTGTGTGGTCGGCAGTTGCAATCACTACACCATCAATTGATTTGCCTAGTTCGTCGTACATAACTCTCCAGTCTTTGTACTTTTTGGCACCTGGAAATTTATCAAACACACCGTTTCCGCCGGTATATTTCCAGTCAACATCGCAAAGTCCGATGATATTTTCAGAGGCAAGGTTTTTCAGGTTAGCGAAACCCATACCACCAACTCCAACACCGGCAATATTCAATTTGTCACTGGGTGCTTTGTGACCCATACCAGCAATAACATTGCTTGGAAGAATAGTCACTCCGGCCGCAACAGTTGCAGTCGTTGCCAAAAATGATCTTCTGCTAAATTTGTCTTTCATTGGTTAAAAATTTAAAATCGATTTAGGTAATAAATATATGTGTGTGCTTTTGATTAAAAAAATCCCCTAAAGGTAAAATTATCTTCCAGAATCACCAAGCCTGCAAGTTGCAACTTTTGATTTTTATTAAAAACCCGGAATCGCTCAAATAAGCGTAAATCAAACACTTTACTGTAAATTCAAGTAAATGAATTTTTTCGGATAGTTTTTGTCTATTCAGGATTGAAAAATTCGATTTGACTGGCGAACAACAGGGGAGTATATTTGCCTCACGATTTTGAAGAATTTTAAATTATTAATACAAATAGTATGAAGACAATCAACGAAAAATTTCCTGAGTTTAAAAAAGATGCTGTTGTTTCACTCGAATTTGGCAAAGAGTTCGCAACCCTGACCAATGCCGACATTGCTGGTAAATGGACAGTGTTTTTCTGGTGGCCACTCGACTTTACTTTTGTTTGTCCAACCGAAATTGTATCATTCAACGATCATTTCGACGAATTTGCCAAGCGTAATGCCAATGTGGTTGGCGCTTCAATCGATTCACAATTCGTACACCTCGCATGGCGAAATAACCACTCAGGGTTGAAAAGACTGAAATTCCCGATGTTAGCTGATACCAGCAAATCGCTTTCTGAAGAATTGGGCATATTGGAAGCCGACAACAAAATCGCTTACCGTGCTACGTACATCATCGATCCGGAAGGAATCATTCAGCATGTTTCGGTTAACGGACTGAATGTTGGCCGCAATGTAAAAGAAATTATCCGTGTTTTGGATGCTCTCCAAACCGGCGAATTAACTCCCTGCGATTGGATTCCGGGCGAACTGACATTATCAAACACGGTGATGCAGAACTAGAATATTGGTTCGAAAAACATTGAATACAATGGGCTGTCTGGAAGGACAGCCTTTTTTATGCCCAAAGAAAAACATTTCAATGCACAAACAGTATTGAATGTGTACGCATCCTTCCGGGAAATAATTCAGGAAATAAGCCAACTAATGATTAGCTTTGCATAAGCCCATTACACGGGCGGCTATTAAAAAGCGCTATTTCAACAGGTCAGGATAGTTTCTTAGCTAAAGTTTCATGAAACGAGCCATCCCGATTTATTGGGACACAGAGCATGATTATCTATGGCGAGTTCTCCCGATATATCGGGACAGGCTATCTGGCAATTAAAAAACAAATTATAAACAGATGAAAAAAGTTTATCTGAAAATAATTATTCCTTCAGCAGTTTCAATCCTGCTTTTTATTCTTACCATTTTCCTGATTATCATACCCCGGTTTCAGGAAAATATAATGAATGGCAAGCGTGAAATGATCAAGGAGTTGACTAACTCGGCATTAAGCATCGTCTCGAAATACGAAAACGATGAGCGTAACGGAATTTTGACCCACGAAATGGCCCAGGAAACGGCTATCTCAAGGATTCAATACCTCAGGTATGGAGATGAAAACAAGGATTATTTCTGGATAACCGATATGCACCCCAACATGGTGATGCACCCCTACCGCACCGACCTGAACGGAAAAGATCTGAGCAATTTTCGCGATCCACATGGAACACTGCTTTTTGTTGAATGTGTGAAGACTGTTGAAAAATCGGGTCACGGGTATGTAAATTACATGTGGCAATGGAAAGAAGATTCGCTGCATATTGTCCCTAAGCTTTCGTATGTAAAAGCTTTTAATGCATGGGGTTGGATTATAGGAACTGGTATTTATATTGAAGACGTAAAGAAAGAGATCAAAGCGCTTACAAAAAAACTGATTTGGATATCCACCGGAATTTCTATCCTGATAGCAAGCTTGCTTTTTTTTATCTCTCAGCAAAGTTTAACCATAGAGAAGAAAAGAGCCAAAGCCGAAAACGACCTAAACGAATCGAAAGAGAAATATCGGACACTGGTTGAAGCGGCAACCGAAGGATTGATCATGCTGGCAGATGGCCGTATAACTTTCCTGAATGGCGTGGTTTGTAAAATGACAGGGTTTGCAAATACGGAACTCCTCAACCTGCCAATCAGTGCAATGGTGAGCGAAAACAACAATAAAGATTTGATTGAAACTTTCTCACAAAACATGATCAGGGAAGGACAATACGATATTCACCTGAAAAAGAAAAACGGCGGGTTCATCGAAGTGTTGATCACCTCGTCAAGTGCTGTATTCAGCGGCAGGGAAGTAAATATTATCATCATTAAAAACATCACCACCGACCGCAACTCAAACCTGTCGGTTTTAGATTATCAAAAATTACTCAACACCCTCAATATTGGCTTTTTCAGGACAAGTATCGACAGCAAGGGGAAGTTTATTTTTGCCAACGAAACAGCAGTCAAAATATTGGGTTACGATAATTTCAGGGAATTGTCGGAAACAAATTTCATTAAAATACCTGTCAATTCAGACGACCGGAATGAACTCATAAATATCCTTCTAAAAGACGGTTACATCAGGAACAAGGTATTAAAGATTCAAAGGAAAAACCACGAAACCGCGTATGTTTCTGTGACTCTTGTTTTGTACGACAACAAAGAGTCGAAAGAAATGATTTGTGATGGGGTAATTGAAGATGTCACTTCAATCGAAAATGAAAAAACCATAACCGGCACTATCATTTCCGAATTAAAATCGAACTTGTTCCTGATGGAACAGCCGGTCAGGGACTTTATGACTCCTGCCTGCCCGCTCGATGCTGATTCGACCATCGATGAAGTTGTAAAATCTTTAACCGTTTTTAAAACTGACAACCTGTTAATTACTAAAAACGGCAGAGACCCTATTGGGATTATAACCAGCGACGACCTGCAAAACAGGGTACTTTCGCATAAGCTTCATTTGGATAATCCGGCCTATTTAATCATGAGCTCCCCCATTGTTTATATCGGTGAAGACACTTCTGTTTACGCTGCAATAGCCCTCTGCGACGAAAAAAAGATAAACCACCTCGTGGTCAGAGACGATGCCCATGCGGTAAAAGGCGTCATTAAGATCCGGGATATCTATAAATCCCTGAAGAATTCGCTTACTTTTTTAATTTCCGATGTAAAAAAGGCTTTAACCACCAACGAATTGAAAACCTGTTACAGTTCGCTTCACGACCTGATTGTTCCACTTATCAACAGTGGCATAACGATCAGGTACATCACGAATATGACTTCTACGTTTTCGGATGCTGTTATTTGCAGGATAATTGAACTGACCACAAAAGAATTGGGTCCTCCGCCGGTTGGTTTTTCGTTTATCTGCCTCGGAAGCGAAGGGCGGCAGGAGGAAACTTTATTTACCGATCAGGACAACGCAATCATTTATGATGAAGTTGATAAAGACAACGAAGCAGCGGTAAATGATTATTTTATCAGGCTTGGGGAGAAAGTATGCGATACCCTGAATCACATCGGCTACGCATACTGCAAAGGAAACATTATGGCAAAAAACCCTGTCTGGTGCAAACCAATCAATGTATGGGAAAAATATTTCGCCAAATGGATTGTGACCCCTGAACCACAAAATTTATTGGAAGCCATGATTTTCTTTGATTTCAGGAATATATACGGGAAGGAGGAAATTACTGATCGCTTACGTGAAACGATTGGCGTTTTAATCAAGCAACAGTCGGTTTTTTTGTACCATCTGGCACGCAATACGTTTAATCTCAAAACGCAGCAAATCTCGTCAGGAACTATTATTTCGGACAAAAACACAGAAACCATTGATTTAAAAAACGCGGTAAGTGTCTTGGTCATGTTTGCGCGAACCTATTCGCTTCAGAATAACATTTGGGGTACAAACACGATTGACAGGTTAAATGCGCTGAAAACAAAGCAGGTATTGAATGAAAATACGGTTGAAGAAATAATTTATGCCTACAACTTCCTGATGGGCCTCCGTTTTAAAAATCAAGTTAAATTACTGAAGAGCAATTTGCCCCTGTCCAATTCACTAAATACCAAAGGGCTTATCGAAATAGAATTGTCGGTCGTAAAAAAGACACTTGCCCTACTGCCCGGCTATCAAAATAAGATTGGCAATGATTTCAGGATTACAGGCTGATCAGATTAAAAAATAAGCCTGGCGATTAAATCCAAGATGCTCATTGCAATGCACGTACCCTAACTGATTTGTTAGCAATACGGTGTCGCCGATGTATAAAGGTTTTTGATTGAAATGGCTGTGTCCGTATATCCAGAAATTAGCGTTGCAACGTTCAACATAATCGGTCAACTCTACACAAAAGGCCTCGTTGATCGGACTTTTCGCATGCGGGGGATAATTGCACAAACCCGATGGAAGATGGTGGGTGACCACGATGGTTTTTTCAACTTCATCAGTTAAGGTAAGCTTTAAAAAATTTAAGCATTCGTCATGCAATTTATTGTAATCTGAAGCTTTGAGTTTTTTGTCCTTCTTCTGGATACACGAAAAATCTGAAACGCCTTGTTCTATAATTTTCTCATTTTCAGCGCTCAACTTCGACCATAAAGTACTGAAAACAAACCTGACTTCATCATATTGAAGGGCCACATTGTTCACCAAATGAATATTGCTCCGTATCTGGATATCAAATGAAGCACCGAATTCACAAATGTCACGGTGATAGTACTCATGATTGCCGGGAACCCAAAAGACTTTCTCGTAATTATCAGCAACGAGGCTGAAGAATGGATGGCTGAAGTTAACCTCGTGCAACGGCACAATATCCCCGGCAAGAATCAGTATATCGCCATTTTTTACCAATGGATTTTGCTGAAGATATTTGTCATTCTGTGCAAACTCAAGGTGCAGGTCGGAGCAATATTGGATCCTCATTGAAAGTGTGTTTTTATTTAATTTTCAGCCTACATCACAAATTTTTTTCAAAAGTGGCATATCAAGAATTTCTATATCGCGCCCTTTAACACTGATAATACTTTCTTTTGCAAATTCAGAAAGTAGCCTCACCGTGTTTTCTTCAGAAATGGCTGCCATCTCGCCAATCTCTTTCCGCGTAAGACACAGATGAAATTTGTGGCTTTGATGCAAATTTGATAAATAAATCAGGTTTTCAGCTATCCTTCCCCTGATTTGCTTTTGATTAATTGAAATAATTTTATCCATAATATTTGCAACCGACTTCCCAAATACTTTATTCAGGCACAATAGAAGGTCATGGCTTTCGATATAAAGTTTTTTAACCAAACTAAGTTCAATGAAACATACTTCTGAATCTTCAAGGGCGGTAACAGAATAGGCATATGTGGGGGTTTCGAAAAAAGACAATAAGCCAATATAGGCAGGTGGTTTTAAAATATACAGGATGATATTCCTGTTGTTCAATCCTTCAAGATAAAGCTTAGCCGAGCCTTTGGTTAAAAATAAGGCGTGAGTAACTTCTTTCCCTTGCTTACATATGCCGTCGTGTTTTTTGAAATGCGCATGAAATATATTTGCTTCATCAATACTTCTACCTGTTTTAACAAGTGCTGATTGAATATCACAAGGATCTGTACAATTATTGCAGGTGATTTTTTTTGTAAGCTTCATAAATTTATATTCTCGTTCAAAGATTATAAAAAAAGTTGATTTACAACAATGTTTAATCTCAACTTAACTGAAGATTGACCAATAGTTTTAATGAATACCTTTATCGAAAATTTAAAAATAAGGAGGAGATATGCTTCATGAACCGGCAGTAACCGTTGGGAAAGACAATGCAGCTGCAAAAAAATCAAAATTAGGGGTAATATTATTCATTGCTTATACAATCATCTATTCAGGCTTTGTGCTTATCGGCTTAACAAAGCCCGAAATAATGGGCCTTCAACTAATTGGAGGACAAAACATCGCAATAATCTATGGATTTGGATTAATAGTATTGGCAATAATTATGGGTTTCATCTATAATTATTTTTGTACAAAGATGGAAAACGAAATGAATAAAAATTAACCCTGATAATTGAAATATATGATTTATGAAGTCTCTAATTTAGCAATAATAATATTCCTTTCTATTGTTGGGCTGGTGTTGGGCTTGTCTTTTTACTTTGCCCGAAAGACGAAATCAGCCGCAGGTTATTATGCCGCCGGAGGGAACATCCATTGGGGTGTTAATGGCGTTGCGTTTGCCGGCGACTATTTGTCGGCCGCATCGTTCCTGGGTATTTGCGGAATGATCGCATACTCTGGGTACGACGGATTTTTATATTCCATTGGTTATCTTGCAGGATGGGTGGTGGCATTATTCCTTGTTGCAGAACCTATGAAAAGACTTGGTAAATATACATTTACCGACGCTCTTGATGCAAAATTCGATTCAAAATCAATAAAACTTACTGCAGCAATAAGTACGCTTATTGTTTCGATATTCTACCTTATTCCTCAGATGGTTGGAGCTGGCGACCTTGTTGTACCACTTCTCGGATTACCTCACTGGATGGGTGTTGTGATTGTAGGTTCAATCGTTATTCTTATTGTTGCTACTGCCGGGATGACCTCTACAACCTATGTCCAGTTTATTAAAGGCGCATTATTGGTTGTTTTCTCAACAATCCTCACCTTCTATATTTTAAACAACGGATTAACCCTTACGCCGAGCGAAAATTACCATAAATTTATCACCACCGAGGCTGTTGTAACCAACGACACGATAGTTGGCGTATCTGATCCTTCGTTTTTAGTAAAAACGACTAAGGTTGTTGATAAAATGGTTTTTGTAAAGCTTGAAAAAGAAGGTTCTACCTGCTGGTATAAATTAAACAAAAATGAAAGTAAGGCAACCCTTGAAGAAATGCTTTATACTTCTGAAACCACGGATGGAACGAAGCTTTATAACGGCGCCCCTAAATCGGATGGTAAATTTTATCAGGTTGGGCATTTAAGTAAAATAATTGTTGACGGTAAGGAAGTTGACCAAACAGGTACTGTTGGCCCATTTGAATTCCTAACAACTATTGAAAATAGCGAAATCGTCCGTTTCTCCAAAAAAGTATTTAAAGATGGAGAAGAGAAAGTAACGGTCTGGTACCAGAATGTTACCAAGGGTGAAGATGTAATGAAACCAGGTCTTTTATACAAGCTCTCAAAAGCTGCCGGCGCTACGATCTGGGATAAGCTAAACTTCTTATCCTTAATGTTGGCCCTGTTTTTAGGAACATCGGCTTTGCCGCATATCCTGATCAGGTATTATACGGTTTCCAGTCAGCGCGCCGCCCGAAAATCAACCATAGTTGCCATTGCCGTTATCGGGTTCTTTTACATTTTAACCCTTTACATGGGACTTGGCGCTATGATTAGCGGCGTACTCGATGTTGAAAGCAGCAACATGTCAGGTCC
>JAUYTA010000432.1 GCA_030695265.1 Bacteroidota bacterium | reverse complement strand
TAGAATCCATATTTTTGTTTGGCTTCCTGAATTACCTGATCATGTGTAAATACATTCCCTTCTTCAATATCTTTAACGCCTTCTAAAATAGAATCCTTTACTTCCCGTGGCAATTGATCCCACCAATCCTTTTCAACTTCTTTCTGTAAAATATTATTCATTTTGAATGCTGTAAATCAGAAACATTTAAAAAAAAACCACTCCTCCCCGAACGTCCATTTTCTCCCTTTCGCCCCATCGCCTTGTCGCCCTATCGCCTTTACTCCCACTCGCCTTGTCGCCCTTTCCTACATCTCCACCACAATTCCCAAACTTCCGGTAAATAAATTCTTGCTTGCCGGTGCAGCTACCTCACTGGCATTGCTTTTCCACCAGGTATTCGAATAGCCTAAACTTCCCACCAGACGATAATAGTTCAACTTTCCTGCATTGCGCATTTTCAGGTCAAACTTCAATTCCGACTGAATCGTCCAGTCATAAATTCCATCTTTCGTAAAATTCAACAGCGGATACTTATAGATATCTGCACCCATCTGATGACGGTAAACATCGCCGTAAATCTGATAAATATTATCGCTTGCCAAATCATTGGTGCCGTGCATTATCAGGCGGTTATCAAGCGTTAAAATCAAATCAGGAATAGCAACATTCACCAATTTCCAGTTTACTTCTCCGGAATTTGGGGGAAGATAAAATCCCAGGTTAAACTCATCGTGCGTGTAAGTCATGTCCAACGGACGATCGCTTCCGAAAGTGTTAAAATCAGTTTCAGGATAATGGGTATATACAAAAGGTGTTAATCTTGTATATTTCAGTGTTGATGTGGTTCCCGGAACAATTCCCGACAACAGGGAGGTTTTCCAGCCCAACTGCCATGCATAACGGTTTCTTGGCATTTTCAATAATGCTCCTGAAGTCGTAAAACTAAATTCATCCACAAAAAAGCTGAGCCACGTTTTTCCAATTCCGCGAAACTGGGTAGCGATGTCAAAATTAAGGGAAAGATTATCGTGGTCGCCTACATCAATCTGGGTAAAATGCGGCAAAACGAAAGGAACCAGATAGGCAATTTCGAGGCGTTTCGACCAGATATTACCACCGGCAGCCGTTACCTGAAGCCATTTGTTTGGCATAAACTCAAGCATGTGCAAGGTGAAATTCTTCTGTACCTGTCCCAAATCGTACCCGTAAATATCCTGCCGGTAACCTGAACTTTGGTTGGCATACGAAAACAGTGATCCTGTCATATTCGAATACCTGATCCAGCTTGCCGGCTGAATCTTAAATTCAACTCCCGGAAACCTTCTGGCAGTGGACGAAAGCATCAGATTGTGCTCATCGTGCCCCCACGACCTTCGCTGATTGTTAATACTCACCTGCAAAGCGCCATCGAACCATGAACCGTTCAGTTCTGTATGGTAAATCATTCCGGCGGTAAGTTCATCTTTCACAGGCGGACCTTCTCCACTTTCGGCCGATGCCAACACGTGTGCCCACATGGTTTCAAAATTGAACTGGTAAGGATGATAAGCATATCCGATGTTTTCATTGGGAAAATTAACCTTTCCGTCACGTGTATATGATTGATAAAACATATCAGGTGCAAGTCGTTCAACAGCCAGGCCCATTCCTGCATGAAAAGTTAAGTGCTCACCCAAATCTCCTGAAAGGAAAGGCTCACCAATCAAACTTGCAGACCATGTTCCATCATCGCCTGCACCTGCCCTGACAGAAGTTTCAGCAGCAAAACCTGCAAGCGCAAAGGTACTTTTGGATGCCTGTTTGTAAACAGTCACCCCATTGTTGTCAAATGAAAAATCAGCCAGGTATTGATTGACAATTTTCTTTTCCCTTGCCGACAACCGCTCGTTTACCGACAGTTTTTCTAATAACTCCACGATAACAACCTTTGTATAAGGTTTGGCCTGAGGCAAAAATTCCAGTTCACCTTTGGTTTCGAAATAATCCAGAATCTGGTAGATTTGGTTTGACAACGGTACTATCTTGTGTTTTAACCGAAGGTCGGTTCGAACAGATTGTTCCTGTTGTGCAGTTTTTATGCTATCCGAAGCATCTGAATTCATTGGGAAACTTACCAGAAACAGTAAGATTACCGGAAATATACAAATCAGGGATTTTAGTCTCATTTCAGGGATTTATATGGTAATCAATAATAAATGCGAAAATACATCAATCAATTCAATTTCGGCAACATGCAATAGCTAAACTTTTTGTTTATCATTTTCCATAGCTAACAAACAACTTGAGAAAATGATCTGTAAATAACAGTCAGGCAAAACTTAATTGGTATTTTTGCGTTTTACATCGAAAGCATTGCACAAAAACTGATGTTCAAACAAAACAAATTGTCTCTTCTGATCGTGATTCATTTGCTGCTACTTTGGTATCCGCAAATGATTAAATCGGTGCATGTACATCACAATGAACATGTTTGCTGCCAACATGATCATGGTATTTCGTTTGACACACCTGAAAATCCATGTCCGGTTTGCGATTTCGAATTTGTCAGTTTCATCGAAAATTCTCCCACACGATTACAGGTTGTTTTACCCGGAAGTCAGGTTATTGACTTTCCTGCACCTGAAAACCCCAACCCGTTTCAGCTTTTTTATTTCTCACTAAGAGCTCCTCCTGTCACCTGATTTTCTGAATAATATGTTTTTACAGCTTTTAATGCCATTTGGCATAATTGTTAAATTCTTTAAATCAACCCATGATAAAAATATTAATGAGTTGGCTTTTACTGGTAACGATCGTTACAGCAATGGCCATAGAACCTGCTAATACAATTGCAGAATCAAATTTAAGCGGAACCATCACCGACCGAAATACCGGTGAAACTTTACCGCGGGTTTCAGTTTATTTTCCTGACCTTAAAACAGGAACGGTTAGCAAATCAGATGGTACATATTCCATCAGCCGGTTACCTTCGGCCAAAGTGCTGGTTCAGGTAAGTTCTACCGGCTATAAGTTGATCGCCGTGAGCATTGATCTAAAATTAATCAACCTGATGGATTTCGCGCTTGAACCGGCCATCACCGAAATCAGCGAAGTTGTGGTAACCGGCCAGTCAGGCGGAACTGAAAAAAACCGAACTCCCGCACCTGTAACAACCATTCCAACAACCCATCTTCTCGAAAACTCAGCGTCCAACATTATTGATGCGCTGGCTTCCGAACCCGGAATTTCACAGGTAACTACCGGAGTTGGCATCTCGAAACCGGTTATTCGCGGACTTGGCTACAACCGTGTTGTGGTTGTAAACGACGGAATCCGGCAGGAAGGACAACAATGGGGCGATGAACACGGAATCGAAATCGATGAATTTGCCATTAGTAAAGTTGAAATACTGAAAGGCCCTGCAAGTTTGGCATACGGATCGGATGCAATGGCCGGAGTGATCAACCTCATTTCAGCGCCTTTTCTACCGGAAGGAACCATAAGCGGACAAATATTGAGCAACTTCCAGACAAACAATGGCCTGGTTGGAAATTCACTGAACCTTGCCGGGAATAAAAATGGTTTCGTTTGGGATCTCCGTGCCAGCGACAAAA
>JAUYTA010000413.1 GCA_030695265.1 Bacteroidota bacterium | reverse complement strand
AAACGCTGATGGTTTATCACAAAATGAGCGATTTGCCAGATGAACATCCTTCAAAAACTGTTGCCGAACCTCAAACATGGCAGATATTTTCGGCACTTTTTAACGGATTCGTAAAACAGGCCGGAATCATCGTTTTCATTTTGGTTATTGGCGGGGCTTTCTGGATAATGAACCAAACCAAAGCCATTGATGTGGCTATTTTCTCCTTCCTGAAAAGAATTCGCAAACTCGACAAAACCCGGTTTTTGCGATATGTGGGGATCGACAATGTAGTCGTGGTTTTTATCATGTTGCTGTTCAGCGCATTCGGGGCTATTTTCGGAATGAGTGAAGAAACAATTGCTTTTGCGATCATATTTGTTCCGCTGGCAGTTTCCATGGGTTACGATTCGATTACCGGAGTTTGCATGGTTTACATTGCTGCACACATTGGTTTCGCAGGCGCTATTCTCAACCCGTTTACCATTGGAATTGCGCAGGGATTGGCAGGCATCCCGCTATTCTCGGGCATTGAATACCGCCTGTTTTGCTGGATGGCAATTAACATTACCGGAATTGGGTTCGTGTTGTGGTACATGGCAAAAATCAGACGTAACCCAAAACTTTCGCCTGTTTACGAAGAAGACGCACACTGGCGCGAACACATATTGCAAAATGCCGAAACTACAACGTATTACACTCCGAAAATGGCCTGGGTCGTTTATGGGTTGATTACCACTGTTCTGGTTGCATTTTCAGTTAAATATCCCGAATCTATCCTGAAAATTGGCAATTCATCTGTCAGTTTGCCGATTATTCCGATTTCGGCTGCTCTATTTGCTTTGATTGGTTGGTTTAGCCTAAAAAAATCCATCCATTTTTTCATCCTGCTGATACTTGGTTATACTATCCTATTCCTGATTGTTGGCGTGATGGGCTATGATTGGTATGTGATGGAAATTGCCACGCTTTTTCTGGCTGCTGGAATTGCTTCAGGAATGGCATTTAACCAAAGCGCCAACGAAATTGCCCAATCGTTTATTGACGGAATGAAAGATATTTATTCGGCAGCTCTGATTGTTGGTTTGGCTGGGGGAATCATTGTAGTGCTCGAAGATGGCGGCGTGATTGACAGTATTTTATATGGCTTGTCGAAATCACTTGGTCAGTTTGGCAAGATTGCTTCAGTCGAAATCATGTATGGCATTCAAACTCTGATCAATATTATCATTCCGAGCGGATCGGCTAAAGCGGCGATTACCATGCCATTGATGGCTCCGTTTGGCGACCTGATCGGCATTTCGCGGCAGGCAACCGTGATGGCTTTCCAGTTTGGCGACGGGTTTACCAACATGATTACGCCAACTTCCGGAGTTTTAATCGGGGTGCTGGGTGTCGCCCGCATCCCTTATCACAAATGGCTGAAATGGGTTTTCCCGCTGATTGCAATTCTATTTTTATTGGGAGCATTATTGCTGATACCTACGGTTACCATGCAACTTAATGGATTTTAACGGGGTTGCTCAATAAACGCTCCGGATGCCCATGCCGATTCCCCTGGGTTGGAGGAGAAAAGAAGTCAAGTTCTTCCGCGCAAAAAAAAAAAGACTCGTCAATAATTTATTCATCAGAGTTCTACCATTTTTACCGAATTAAATAGATATGAGACCTGTAATCCCAGCCGAAACCCTTGCCATTGCGAGGTCACCGGTTCGTTATTTACTCCAATCATCATGTCTTTGTTCCCTTCGACATGTAATTTTCCTCCGTGGTCAAACATAAATCCAAGATTAAATTGAAACAAAATTGGCTTAAACTGATAAGCGGCAAAGGCGCCCGGTTCCAAGGCAAAGCCATTTGATATCAGTTTGTAATCCTGTTTTTCACTGATCTCTGCCGGAAAGGTAATTTGCAGGTTGTCGGTGGTCTTTAAGTTCGAGAAAAGCCATGAAGCATCGCCATAAGTCCCAAAAGACCAATTTCCTTTATGATAGAAATCTTTTTGAATTGTTAAACCGATTTGATGGCCATTGATAACAGCATCTAAATCGATACGCCCAGAATAGTCGGAAACTGTTGATCTTGCGCCCGTTGAATAGTACCCGTAGAAAAGGGCGATTTTACCGATGTATTTGATGTTGTTTAAAGCGGCTTCTGCTCTGTAGAACGGAGTTGCCGGGTAGTTTTCAGTGATTTTCAGAGGAAACTCAAGCTGATTGGTTCGCAATCGCTGGAAATCCTTGAGTAAATCCATTGAGCCATTTCCATAACCCCCACGAACGCCAATGGAAAATTGTTGTGCCGAACCAGAAATGCCAAGGAGAAGGAATAGGTATAGAATGATCTGTTTCATTTTTCTAATTGCTATAATCGAGGTAATAACCATTGCTACTGAAAACTTTTGAACGGAAGATGGACAGATGTTCAATGCTTGGGGTAAGATTAATTTCTGTTACCAGTTTACCAGTTTCAAAATTGTACACGTAAAGTTTTCGTTTTTCGTCCGACCGGGGATTTTCGTCCCATACAGCAACTTGTCTGGTGTAGGAATCCACATTCGTTAAATGACCAACTTCAACTTTAAAACTTAATTCTGAAGTAAGGGTTTGAGCATTAAAGAGTGTTACCGTATTTTCTTCAGTTCCCCAGGGATGTTCATCTTCATACCCATTCAGTAACATGATCGTGTGCTCATATCCGGGAATCCAGATGGTTTTGCTATAATTGCCTTCGGGTGTTTGTCCGATTTTACGCATTCCGGTATCAGTTACTTCGTAAATCAGTAGAACAACCTTTCCGGCATAACCCTGATTGTTGGCTTTAAACGCGTACTTGCCATCAGGAGAAAACTGGCACCAATCAATGTTATTTTCATTTTCAGTAAAAATCAGTCGGTTTTCAGTAAGGTCGTAATATCCAGCATAAAATCCAACGGGTCCTGCAATGCGGTTATCTGATGAGATGCTTGTGGTGGTCCAGAAGGTGTGAAATCCAAAATCGTATGAAGAATAAGTTTGTTGGTCGGCCAGGTTGTTTTTATTGTATCTGGTAAGGTTCGGATTGTGTGTGTACAGAGCCCCGTCATACGGCGATATAAACCAGTCATAAAAGTACTTGTTGTTGACCGACGATAATTCCTTTTGGGTATCCATGTCTATTTTCGAAATCCTTTCACCGTTCCATAAATACAGGGAATTTTCTGTAAATGAACCAAGTAGTTTGTTCCATTTGGGGCACTTTTCCCCGATGTTTAAGATCAGTTCCGATTTCTGAATTTGCTTATCATCGAACAGATTAACTTGTGCTTTTGCAAAGGCAGAAAGTGTAAGTTTTAATGTGTTTCCAAACCTAAGATGGTTGATGGTTACAGTCGTGTCGTTTACATTTGTACTAGAAAAAAGTACTGCCGGGGGTTTCGAATAGGATTCCGGAATCGAAATTTCCATCTTTTTTACCGCATTGTAAAACTGATTTTTTCGCCAGATAAAACTTGCACTGTCACTTCTCATCCAAAGAGTATCCAATCGGGGTTCAGGATAGTTGATTTCTTTTTTTGTGCCGATTGATGACTGTTCGCTTCCCTCAACAACCACCCAATAGGTTGAATTGCCACCAATGTAGGAAAAGTCGGAGAAAGTTGTTTGTTTTCGATCAGTAAATTCAGCAATCTGGTGTGTTTCTGCCTGATCGCCAATTTTACCGAATTTTCGGTAAACAATGTATCGTTCGAAATTAATGCGGGTATATTCTTCCCATTCCAGTTTCAACACGCCTTTGTCGTTGTATATTTTTTTGATTTCAACCGGATTGGGCGCCTCTCCGTCCAGAATAATATTCCAGTTTTGCTGGAAAACCAGGGCTTCCATACCTAATCGGTCGGCCAGGCTACCTGTACTGGAACTGGTTGTAATTTGCATTGTCAAAACTTTCATACCCCGGCCATACAATCCCGGATTAAAACCGAAAAATCCTATGGCTTCAGTTCCTTGGTGAATGGATTGATCGCCAACAAAAAACTCTACGTTGTATATTTTCAATCCGAACGTATTCAGGTCGTAAGTTACGTTGGCGAATTTTGTAAATATATACTGCCTTTCGAAAGGCGAAAGATCAACCGAAATTTGCCGGGTGGTGTCGGGCCTGGCTAAATCAATGAAGTTTTCACTGGAAGGTTCAAATTCGCAGGAGTAAAAGATGGATAATAGGGATGCAATAAAAATTAACTGAAAGATGATTTGTTTCATTGTTATCGGGGTTCATGGCTTTGGTTCAACTCAAAAATAATTCCTCAAATTGTCCTTTTCTTGACCCTCCGAAGTTACAAAACAAATCGTTATGAATTATGATTATTCAAAATTTTTGGAGTAAAACTATTGCTCCAAATACACAGCATACCCAACAACAATCGTTCGGCGATACGGTAACTGCTTTTTTGCGTTAAAGTGCGCCCAAACATATCGACCGCTTTACCTTCGATATTTTGCATAGATTCCGGCTGAAGACCTTCTGTTATGGCCAACCACCTTTGGAGCAAAGATTTCGAAATAATGATCGGCTGGTTTTCCGGCCACCTGGTAATCGAACGTATATTTGTTCTGGTCAAACTTCAGGAAAACATAGCCTTTGGGTGTTCCGTCACGCATGGTGGATAACGGGACTCCATTTTCGTCGGGTTTGCCACTGTACCAGTCGCCACACGAAGCGCCTACGTTAAAATGATGATGCGGTTTTGCTTGAAGCCATCCATCATCTTTGCCCATAAATACCTGCTCCTGGTAATGTGTATGTGCCGACATTGAAAGGGTATTCGGAAAATCTTTCAGGATTTGAAACAAGCGTTCGCGGTCGGCATCCCGAAACGAATCGCCATCTTCCCTCTCAAAAATAGGGATATGAAAGGCCAGTACAATGAGTTTATCTTTCGACACAAATTTTAGATTGTTCTCCACAAAATCGAGCTGGTCTTTCCTGAAACCTCCCCAATAGCCTTTCTGGTCGCGAGGATCGGGATACAAAATATCGTCGAGCACAATAAAGTGGACTTTGCCATGATTGAATGCGTAATTTGCTGGGCCGAAATTGCGTTCGAAGGTTTCGTCGCTAAGCGAATCGGCTGTAACATCGTAGTTTTCATCATGGTTGCCCATTACATTGTACCAGGGTATCCCGGCGTGTTTGATGGCGTTTTTGTAGGGTACATGTAAATCAAGATTGTCGCCAACTAAATCTCCAAGACTGAGACCAAACTCAATGCCTTGGATGTTTTCAACTTCTTTCACCACTCCACGGTAAAAATAATCCACTTCATTTTCGTTGTAGGGTTGAGGATCGCCAACTTTGTTTTGGGCGAATGTTCCTGATAGGAAGAATAATAGCATTACGCCAATCAAGCTAATTTTTTTTACTTGCATTTTGTTTATTTAAATGTTTAACGGTTTCAAAGATACGAGTGAAACAGCCCAACAGTATTCTTTGTTGATTAAACTTTGATTAACTATTTTACCCATCTGGCTTTCCAATCAGGGTACTTTTTTATGATTTTTTCAGGTGAATCGGTGTACCAGCTATACCCGTTCCGGCGTTCGTAGCCAATTTCTTCGAGGGTACTTTTTTTGATTCCATCGCGGTCGGAAACATACGGAAGACCGGTTTCCAGATCGTAAAAACGGCCCCACATATCGCCTGCGCTCGGGTCGATCACAACGCGCCTGTCTTTTTTCCCTTCAGCATTTGTGAAATTATCCCAAC
>JAUYTA010000398.1 GCA_030695265.1 Bacteroidota bacterium | reverse complement strand
AATTAAAAAAACTAGCGAAAAATTATTTTTTCACTTTTGGTCTTTTGGTACCGTATTTCGACCGTCTCTGAGTACGACCTTCAACACCTGCTGTGTCGAGAGCACCACGAATTAAATGGTAACGAACTCCTGGAAGGTCTTTTACCCTTCCACCGCGTACCAATACGATAGAGTGTTCCTGAAGATTGTGTCCTTCTCCGGGAATGTAAGCGTTTACTTCTTTGCCATTGGTTAACCTAACCCTGGCTACCTTACGCATTGCTGAGTTTGGTTTTTTGGGAGTGGTGGTATAAACACGAACACATACTCCTCTTCTCTGTGGGCAAGAATCCAATGCCGGAGATTTACTTTTCTCCGCATTACTTTGTCTTCCTTTACGAACTAATTGCTGAATCGTTGGCATATAGCTACTCTTAATTTTAATAAAACTTACGCAAAAATTTGGTCTGCAAAGGTATTGCAATTCATCAGAATTCCAACTCTTTACAATCCGTCGTCTGGTTTTTTCCCTTAAAACGGCTTGCAAAAGTACTAATTACCAATAGAAAACACAATAAAACCCGAAAAATAAATGAACTTTTTTCGATTGTTAAGAAATAATAAACCGGAAGGGTAAAAATTAGCTTTATTCTGAAGTGGAAACCCGGTGTTTCAGCATTGATCTGACCGGATTGAAAAACCGCTGTATGAGCCGTAAATCCTCAGTAATAATTTCAGCCGAACCTTTCATTTCCTGACTGAACTTTAACGGAATGTTGTAATTGGTCTTCATATCCTGCGGAAGCTGAACTTCCACCACGTAGTTTTCGTTGTTGGGCATCAGCGATATACTTTTAACCGTTCCCTTCAGAAAACCATATTCCATGTATGGAAAATTATCGAACCTGATATTGACTTTTTGTCCTGCTGCAACTTTTCCAGCCCCTTTTAAAGGCAAACTGATGCGCCCGACTATCTGCGATTGTATTTCAGGAATAACTGCAAATACGATTTCGTCTTTTTTTACCTGTTGATTTTTATTGTAGAAATTGGTAAAACTCACCTTCCCGACAATCGGACTTCGGATGATAAATGCCTGTTCCCAATATGCCAGGCGGCTTTTCAGCACATTCATCGCTTCAATCAGTGAGTTTTGCGCTTTCTTTTTCTGATCGGCAAATTCCATCTCAGCATCCACAACATCCTGTTCAAGCTTAATAATGGAGCTTTGAGTTTCAGCAAGTTTTGTGCGGGCGCCATTGGTATTGAATTTCTTTTGCAGCAGCAATCCTTTCGATTTTTCCAAATCCAGATCAGAAAGCACACCTTTAATCTGTAACAAGGAATCGCGCCTGAATTGGCTGCTCACAATGCGTAAATCAGCTTCCATGTCCTGCTTTTGCGCCCACAGGCGATCGTAAAAAATCCGGTTCATTGCAACCTGCTGCTTCAGTGATTTGATTTTTTTTGGATGGAGTTTTAACCTGAGAAACGAAAAGTAATCGTTGTACATTCTCACAAAACTCGAATAATCCGATTGAATATCACCCAATTGCAGACCAAAATCAGGAGTAATTGCTGACAAAGTGTCAAATGTGAGCATGAAAGATTCCAATTGCAGAAGCTGTTCTTTAAGTGTCATCGCATCTTCAAAATCGGCTGTATTTTCCAGAATGGCAATGATCTGACTTTCGGAAACCAATTGCTGATCAACAGCCATCAGTGAATCGATTCGGGCAGTGGTGCGGGCCGCAAGATAAGCTGGTGGATTTTCAGAAAGAACGACAATATTTGTATTGATCACATCAGGATAACGGAAAAAATAACTGCCTGCCAGCAACAGTATCAGAATTCCAAATATCAGGGAAATACCGGAGCGAATCATCCATCGGGGCGATTGCTGCACGATTTCCTGAAATTCGTCGCTTCTCAGTTCAATGTCGATCCGTTCTTTGTTCTTTTCCATTTATTTTAGTATTCAGTTTCCCAATTCCAACTGATTTTTTACCAGTTCGTAATAAGCGCCTCTCTTGGCTGTCAATTCTTCGTGATTACCAATCTCCACAATTTTTCCTTTTTCAAGAACAATTATCTGATCGGCATTTTTGACCGTACTTAAACGGTGCGCCACTACAATCACTGTTTTTCCGGTAAAAAATTCATTCAGGTTTTCCAGAATTACTTTTTCATTGTTCGCATCCAGCGCATTGGTTGCTTCGTCGAAGAAAATAAATTCAGGATTTTTATAAATGGCCCGGGCGATTAAAATACGCTGTTTCTGTCCCTGGCTTAGCCCAACTCCTTCGGGACCAATTTTCGTGTTGTAACTTAAAGGCAATCCCTCAATAAATTCTTTAATATTCGCCATTCGTACAGCATAATTCAGGCGATCCTTGTTAATTTCTTCGTCACCAATGGCGATATTCGTTGCAATCGTATCCGAAAAAATAAAACCGTCCTGCATCACCGCGCCACACTTGCTTCTCCACCATGACTGACGGTAATTCGCCAAATCGCTTTCGCCCACTTTTATCGAGCCCGACACCGGCGGATAAAACCCAAGCAGTAGTTTCACCAATGTAGTTTTTCCGCTTCCACTTGTGCCTACAATGGCAGTTACTTTTCCATGAGGAACGGTGAGATTAAGATTATCGAGCACTTTGGGCGAATTTGGGCCTTCGTATTGAAATAGCAAGTCTGAAATCCTAATGTCAGCTGAAGAAGGCAATGAATCCAGTTGTCCTTCCTGAACCTGCTCTTCATCTTTGTTATCGTGAATTTCGCTCAAACGTTCCAAACTGATTTTTGCATCCTGCGAAACCTGCATAAATTCGATCATCTGATCGAGCGGGCTGTTCATCTGCCCTATTATATATTGTACTGCCAGCATCATACCCAAGGTCATGTCGCCATGAACCACCGCAGTTGCGGCAAGAACGGTAATGAAAATATTTTTGGTTTCGTTGATGAAAACCGACCCTGCCTGCTGGTATTGCTGCAACGACAGACTTCCGATGTTCACTTTAAACAACCTTGCCTGAATACGCTCCCACTCCCACCGCTTCTGCCTTTCGTAATTATTCAGCTTGATCTCCTGCATCCCGTTGATGAGCTGTATCAATTTACTCTGGTTGTCGGCCAGTTGGGCAAACCGTTTAAAATCGAGTTCGCGTCGTTTCTTAAGGAATAAAAATATCCAGCCTAAATACAATGCAGAACCAAACAGAAATACAAAAAAGATCAGCCAGCTGTAAAATGCCAGCACAATACTAAATATCACAATATTAAATACTGAAAAAACAACATTGAGCGATTGCGAGGTCAGAAAACGTTCTATCCTCCGGTGGTCGCCAATTCGCTGAAGCAAATCGCCGATCATTTTGGTATCGAAGAAACCAATCGGCAACTTCATCAGCTTGATCAGAAAATCAGAAATGATACTTATATTAATACGCGTGCTGATGTGGAGCAGAATCCACGACCTGATAAAATCGACTGTCATCCGGCTGATGAAAAGCATCATCTGGGCGGCCAGTATCAGATATATGAAGTTGATATCCTGCGTATTGATACCGACATCAACAATACTCTGGGTCAGGAACGGAAAAATAAGTTGCAGCAGGCTTCCGGCCAAAAAGCCAAGAACCAGCTGAACGATCAGTTTCCTGTGAGGTTTCAGGTATTTCAGGAGAAAACGGAAATCGCTTCGTTTCGATTCTTCCCCTTCAAGGTCAAAAAAAGCCGGCGTTGGATCAAACATCAGGCAAATTCCCTTTTGTTCGCCTTGCCTGACGGTAGCCAGCCAATGTTTTTTAAATTCGGTTTCGGAATATTCAACCAGTCCAAAACCGGGATCTGCGACATAAATTACCCCTTTCCGGTATTTATAAACAACCACAAAATGAGCCTGATCCCAATGAACTACGCAAGGTTTTGGAACTTCCAGCAATTGTTCGATGGTAATCCGGGCGCCGATGGTGCGAAAACCAATGGCTTCGGCAGCTTCGCTTAGTCCAAGTAAGGAAACGCCCTCACGGGAAATGTGTGACAGGGTTCGAAGTTTCTGTAATGAGTAGGTCTTTCCATAGAATGCGGCAATCATGCGTAAACACGAAGGTCCGCAATCCATTGCATCATATTGTTGGAAAAAAGGGAATTTTGGC
>JAUYTA010000391.1 GCA_030695265.1 Bacteroidota bacterium | reverse complement strand
ATTGGGCGTTACCATAAGCAAACCGGCATAATCGGCCAACGATAGTTTTTTTAGATAGTTTTCTTATAGCAACTGATAAAACCGTTTCACCAAAATGTGTCCTTTGCCTTTACTGATGCTATTTTCACTGGTTTTATAACGCGAAGAACAGGTGGTTAAAATCAGATCAAGAATCGACCGCAACATTTCAAAGGAATAAGCATCTGCTTTTTTCAATTCGGAAATACCCTGAAGAAACAATCTTTCGAGGAATAAAATATCCTCCCGGCTTAGAAGTTGTAAAGGCGGATTATCCTGCTGAACAGTGTAGAAAAAAGGAAATTCAATCAGGCTGTTTTGATCGCTACGATTAAGCAAATAAAAATCGGCAGTAAAAATAAAGATAAACCCTTCGATATCATGCGAAAACTCCAGTTTATGAGCCTGTCCCGGAGACATAAAAAACACACATGGCGGTTCAATCTCATATTTGTTGCTATCAATCACATGATAGCCGGAACCTTTCAGGAGATACAGAACTTCAAAAAAATCGTGTCGGTGCGGGTATTTTACACTGAAATGTCGTTTCGCATCAAACACCTCTACCTGAAACTGCTGACTTTTCCGTTCAGGAGAACTGAAATTGTGAAGGCTGTAAACCGGAAGCTGTTCTGAAGTTGGTTTCATCAAGGTATTAATTTACTATTTAATCATTTACCATTTACTATTTATCTAGCTTCACAGCAAACAAATAGTAAATAGTAAATTGTCCAATGGTAAATATTAAATGGTCAATATTTTTTAATCTACCTGTTCGAGCAGTGCATCCCGTTCTTTCAGGAATTCCGATAATTTTTCAATGCTGCTTCGGGTAATAGCAACCCTTCCTGAACGGTTGAACTGGGTCACGCCAAACTCGTTCAGTTCATCAAAAAGCTGCTGTGTTTCGTGTGTATGCCCGGTTTTTTCGATCACCACGTATTCGCGGGTTATTTCCAGAATACGGGCGCCCGAATTACGAACAATTTGTTCGACCTTATCCGATTCAAAAAGCTCTTCAATAGGTACTTTGTACAAAGCAATTTCCTGACAAATCATCTCTTCGTTGGTATTGTAATATGCTTTCATCACATCCACTACCTTTTCGAGCTGTCCAACTACTTTCTTAACGCGGTCGGGTGTTTCCCTGATCACAATGGTAAACTTGAAGATCCCGGGAATAGCCGAAGCCGAAACGGTTAAGCTGTCGATATTGATCTTGCGGCGTGTAAATATGATGGTTATTCTACTGAGTAAACCGATCTGGTCTTCAGAAAAAACGGTGATAATATATTCTTGTTTCATCTTCGATTTGTTTAAGGTTCTAATAAAATATCAGAAATGGATGCGCCGGTTGGAATCATCGGGAAAACATTGTCTTCCTTTTCAACCACCACTTCCAGAACAAACGGGCCTTTGTGGTCGAGCATTGCCTGAACCGCATCTTCCAACTGGTCGCGCGAGGTAACTTTTTGCGAAGCAAGGCCATAAGCTTTTGCTATGCCCACAAAATCAGGATTTTTCATTTCGGTAAACGAATACCGTTTTTCGAAAAACAACTGTTGCCATTGGCGCACCATTCCGAGGAAGTTATTATTCAGCACAATTATTTTTATATCGAGGTTATACTGGGCAATTGTTCCCAGTTCCTGAATGGTCATCTGAAAACCGCCATCACCTGCAACAGCAAATACTACCCTGTCCGGCTTTCCGATTTTAGCGCCCATCGAAGCGGGAAGTGCATAACCCATGGTTCCCAGGCCTCCTGAAGTAACATTGCTTCGCGTCTGACTAAATTTAAAATAACGGGATGCGATCATCTGATGCTGACCAACATCTGTTACCAAAATCGCATCACTGCTGGTTTTTTCGGAAGCGATACGAATTACCTCACCCATGGTTAAGCCATTTTTTTTAGGATGAATATCGTGCGAAATTACCTTTTCATATTCAATCGTATCGCAATCGCGGAATTCCTGAACCCATGCTTCATGCGAGTTCTGGTTGACATTGCCAATCAGCATCCGAAGCGATTTTTTCGCATTTCCCAAAACCGGCACATCGGCTTTAATGATTTTATTTATTTCAGCAGGATCAATTTCAAGATGAATAATCTTGGCCTGACGGGCATAAGCAGCCACTTTTCCAGTTACCTGGTCGTCGAAACGCATTCCGATTGCAATAACCACATCCGCTTCGTTTGTCTTGATGTTTGGCCCGTAATTTCCGTGCATACCAAGCATTCCCACGTTAAGCGGATGGTCGGATGGAATTGATGAGAGTCCAAGTAATGTCCATGCGGCGGGAATACCTGTTTTTTCGATAAATTCTTTCAGTTCTTCTTCAGCATGAGCTAAAATTACACCATGACCAAACAATATAATTGGCTTTTTAGCTTTGTTGATAATATCGGCCGCGGCTTTTACCTGAAACGGATCGACCGGATATTCTGGTAAATAGCTTCTTATTTTGGTGCATTTTTTATATTCAAAATCGAACAGTCCAAACTGTGCATCTTTTGAAATATCGAGCAATACAGGTCCCGGACGACCGGTAGTTGCAATATGGAAAGCCTTTGCGATCGCTTCAGGAATTTCTTCAGCACTGGTAACCTGGAAGTTCCAT
>JAUYTA010000383.1 GCA_030695265.1 Bacteroidota bacterium | reverse complement strand
AATTAAAATAAGATCTATGACAACAGTTCCAAAAGTATTTTCGGTTAAAACCACACCCAAAGAAATACTTGAAAAATGGTACCATTTGATGACGTTAGGCAGGGCAATTGATGAGAAAGCCCCTAATTATCTGAAACAAGCTATTGGATGGTCCTATCATGCACCTTATGCCGGGCACGATGGAATTCAGCTTGCTATCGGGCAAACGTTTGAAAAAGAAGTTGATCACATATTTTTATATTACCGCGATTTGCTGACAGCTTTGTCTTGCGGATTAACTGCTGAAGAAATAATCCTGAATGGAATTTCCAAAGCAACAGATCTTTCAAGCGGCGGACGGCACATGTCGAACCACTTTGCAAAAATCCCCTGGAATATCCACAATGTTTCTTCATTGACCGGAAACCACACACTTCATGCAGTGGGTGTGGCCCGGGCTATTAAATATTATGGCAAAAAAGCAGTGGCAATCAGCGTGCAGGGCGAATCTTCATTGTCTGAAGGATTCGTTTATGAAGCCATCAATGGCGCTTCAAAAGAAAAACTGCCTGTTGTTTTTGCCATTCAGGACAATGGATATGGAATATCTGTTCCGAAAAAGGATCAGACGGCTAACAGAAAGGTCGCCAATAATTTTACAGGCTTTAAAAATCTCCGGATCATTCATTGTAACGGAAAAGATGTTTTTGAATCGATGAATGCCATGCACGAAGCAAAAAAACATGCTTTGGAAACCGGGATGCCAGTGATGGTTCAGGCCAATTGCATTAGGATGCATTCCCATTCGAACTCCGACCGTCATGAATTATACCGTTCGGAAGAAGAGCGTAATTATGCTCAGGAATACGATCCGTTGGCGAAATACAAGCGTATGCTGGTTCGTTACAATCGTTTTACGAACGAAGAGATTATTGCTATTGAAAACGAATCAAAAATAGAGTTGAAAGAAGCCCATAAGAAGGCTTTAAAGGCACCTGATCCTGATCCGAACACGTATCTCGATTTTGTTCTTCCGGAGCCTCACAAGCCGCTTAAATATGTTGATGGAACCCATCATGAAGAAGGCGAAAAGAAAAAATTGATTACTGCACTGAATGAAACCCTGAAGGCTGAATTCAGAAATAATCCGGATACCTTTATGTGGGGTCAGGATATGGCCAATAAAGACAAGGGCGGAATTTTTAATGTCTCAAAAGGACTGCAGCAGGAATTTGGCCCTAAAAGAGTTTTTAACGCCCCAATCGCAGAGGACTTTATTGTTGGAACTGCAAATGGAATGTCAAGGTATGATGAAAAAATCAGAATTGTAATCGAAGGTGCTGAATTTGCTGACTATTTCTGGCCGGCTATGGAGCAATATGTCGATTCGAGTCACGATTTCTGGAGATCAAACGGACAATTCACTCCAAACGTAACAATCAGGCTTGCATCAGGCGGTTATATTGGTGGGGGAATATACCATTCACAGAACATAGAAGGAGCTTTATCATCACTTCCGGGGGTACGGATTGTTTATCCTTCTTTTGCCGATGATGCAGCCGGATTATTGCGAACAGCCATCAGATCAAGGGGAATGACTATGTTTATGGAGCCAAAAGCTCTGTATAATGATCCAAAAGCAGCTACTGTTATTCCCGATGATTTTGAAGTTCCGTTTGGCAAAGCGCGAATCCGCAGAAATGGTGAAGATTTGGTGATGATTACATATGGAAATACCACTCACATGTGTCTGGAAGCCGCTGAAAAGCTTTCGAAAGAGGGAAGTTCAGTTGAAGTAATTGACTTGCGTTCACTGGTTCCGCTTGATAAGGAAACAATTCTGAATTCAATAAAAAGAATCGGAAAAGTGATGGTTGTACATGAAGACAAAGTTCATTCCGGATTTGGCGCCGAGATTACATCTGTAATAATGGAAGAAGCATTTGAATACCTTGACTGCCCGGTAAAACGTGTTGGTTCATCATTTACACCCGTTGGATTTCACCGTTCGTTCGAAAGAATGATTTTACCTAATACCGAAAAAATTTACATTGCGGCCAAAGAAATTTTGGCTTATTAATAACTTAACAATCATGAGTAAAACAGGGATATTTTATAGCTTTAATTCAAAGAAAACTGCAAAGGCAGCCGAGAAAATTATTGAAGAATTTGGAGCCGATTTTAAAATTGTACCAGTAAATGCTGAAGAATTGACAGAGGAATTGTTTCTGTCTTTTACGAATCTGATACTCGGAGTTCCAACCTGGTTTGATGGTGAATTGCCCAATTACTGGGATGAATTTGTTCCCGCATTGGAAGATTTGGATCTTAAGGGAAAAACGATCGCAATTTATGGTTTGGGTAATCAGGTTGAGTATCCTGAAAACTTTGGCGATGCTGTTGGTATC
>JAUYTA010000376.1 GCA_030695265.1 Bacteroidota bacterium | reverse complement strand
GGTAGTTCAACCACGGTTCCGTTTAAGTCGCGACCCCGCCATTCCGATTGGTTCTCATAGCAATCCATGTTCATTTGTCTTACATCGCTGCTGCCCAATGCGGTGGAAAACAACACGACAAACAAACCAAAATGATTCAGGAAAAATCCGAAATTTTTAAGATTGAATGGTGTCGTTCGTTTCAGGGTAACTAAACCAAGGAGGACAAGCAAATAAAAGTTGATCAGGATAAATGGCCAGGTTTTTATGAGGTGATTCAGGCCGAGCAGTTCAACCAACATGTTTTTCGATGGCACATCCTGTTTCACAAAACCCATCAGAAGTACCAAAAACGTAAACCCAAAAATGGCGGGCAATGCAGCTTTTACGCCTCCCAGCCATTTTATTGCCGCAGATTTCTTCTGAAACAAAAACAGCAATACAAGAAATACCAGAAAAACGACTCCTGAAACAAGGTTCCACGGAAATCCGGCCAGCCGGAATGAAGTGCCGCCGCTGGCAATTTGCAGGGCAAATCCAACCACAATCATTGCCACGGTAACAATGGTTCCTTCGCGGTACGACCACGGATGCTGCCAGGTTTTTCTTTTGTTACTTTCGCTCATCGGAAGAATCTGAATTTTGCCGAAGATACTTAAAAGCAGATTGATATAGCGAGTTGCATACTTCGAGAACAAACCTATCACTGTTTTTTTTATATTTGTAAAAACTTACAGATATGACAAATACATCATTATACACAAGAATTTCAGAACTTCCCCGTTCGATACAAAATGAAATATTAGATTATATGGAGTTTCTGATTCAAAAACACAAGCCCCTGGGATCTAAAATTCATCCTAAAGCTGGCTGTATGAAAGGTACTTTTCAAATGAGTCCTGATTTTAATGAACCTTTGGATGATTTCAAAGAATATATGAAATGAGGATTCTTATAGATACACAGGCATTTATATGGTTTGTTGAGAATGACAAGCAACTTCCATCAAAGATTAAAATAGAAATTGAAGATACTGATAATACTATAATTATCAGTATTGCTTCACTTTGGGAGATGACAATAAAGATGACTCTTGATAAGCTTCGCTTAGGATGTGATATTAAGGATATGATAGAAAAGGTTTACCATAACGGATTTGAGATAATACCAATACTTCCCGAACATGTAATTAAACTTAGCACCTTGGAATATTTGCATAGAGACCCTTTTGATAGGATTATTATTTCTCAGGCATTAAGTGAGAATATGGTAATTGTTAGCTCCGATAAAATCTTTGATGCTTATGGAGTTAAAAGAAAATGGAATAAATAAAAACGGTGTGCAACCGTGGTAGCAGAATATTCAGTTTAAAAAAATCTATAATAAGGTAACCCTGTCAAATTCATTTATTCCCCAACAATTTTCCAGAAAAAGCAAGCGCCGTCTTTCCGGTCAGGGCGGGTACCCGGTGCATCAGCCGAGCTATGGCTACCTGCAAACGGATCGGCAAACAAATACCGGTGTGTTTTGAGCGACATCAGCATCAAGTCGCCACGCATCATATCCTGCCACTGAAAGGTAGAAGCTTCTCCCTGATCTTCCGGTTCGATGCGCACATCAGCCATCAGTCCAAGCCCTTTTACTGTGACAAAACCACCATTTGCCAATGATTTCAGGGCGATGCGACCGTTGCCTTTGTCGATTACCTGAAAATGAGAAGCATTTCCCTTTGCAAACGGACTATTTTCGTCAACCGGTCGGACAAAACCTCTCCAATTTACCAAAACCTCATTGTCGCCCAGGTTGGTGAGTTGAATGGTTTTACCATACGGAATAGGCTGCGTCAAACCTCCCG
>JAUYTA010000363.1 GCA_030695265.1 Bacteroidota bacterium | reverse complement strand
CTCGATTTGGTCGTTTGAAGCTCAATTGGAACACTAATTCCGAAACCATCATCATATACAGTCACGGCTAACGGAACCTGCATGACCGCTGCGGCATTGATTGTTTCAAAGAACATTCCTTCTGAAGTACTTGCATCGCCAATAGAACCAAAAGCAACTTCATTTCCATCAACATTGTTATGGAGGTGTTTTTTCAATTCCGGATTTTGCCTGACCATTTTTGAAGCCTGTGCAAGTCCCAGCAACCTCGGCATTTGGCCCGCAGTTGGCGAAAGATCAGCAGCAGAATTGAACTGCTCCATCAGGTTTTGAATTTTCCCTTCAGGATTAATATTTGTTGTACTGAAATGATTGTTGAAATTTCGTCCTCCGGTTGAAGGATTAAAATCTACATCGGTATCACCGTACATCATGGAAAAAAACTCTTCCGTTTTCAGTAAATCCAATGCCAGCATAAAAGTTTGGTCACGATAGTAGCCCGAGCGCCAGTCGCCTTTTCTGAATGTTTTGGCCATTGCGATTTGTGCCAATTCCTTTCCATCCCCAAAAACTCCAAAATGCGCCCGTCCATTGTGAACTTCTTTTCGTCCCAACAAACTTAACTGCCGACTTAAATAAACCAGGTAATAGTCTTGTAATACGGCCGCTATCAACTCCGTTTTTGTTTCCACAAGCTCTGCTTTGTCAAGATACATTCGTTGCAATAAGTTTTAAAAAATGAAAATTATTTGTCAGCCAAATTCGTGTGTAACACTTCAATTTGAAACATCAATGCTAGTGAAACTATTTCCATCAATTTTTGTTCAACCCATGAGAACCCTGGATAAACTGATTATGCACTATTTACCTGAAAACATCCGAAAACACATCAACTTTTTATACTCTTCTGTTGTTTTGTTTTATGAAATCAACTTCTAAATCTCTTTCCTATGCCGAACAACCAGGAAGTAATCAAATCTCTTCTTTCAGAAGCGCACATAACACTAAACGGCACCGGCAATGCTGATATTCAGGTAAATAATCCAGCGTTTTATAATCGTGTACTTCGGGATGGAGTACTCGGGCTTGGAGAATCATACATGGATGGCTGGTGGGACACTCAAAAACCTGATGAATTAATTTTCCGCCTTATTATTGCCTCCCTACATGATACAGTTAAATCATGGAAAATAGTTCGCCAAATTATTAAAGCAAAAGTATTTAATG
>JAUYTA010000358.1 GCA_030695265.1 Bacteroidota bacterium | reverse complement strand
TACAGACACCGGTAAATTCCCCATCATTGATCTCTATTTGAGACTTGCCCAAACCGAAGCTGTTCATGGATTTGTGGATACCTCAACCATCTGGATGGATCTTGGCAAACCCGACCAACTTCAAAAGGCAGAATTGCTATTCAGGAAAAATATTTAGAAATGCTCCCAAACTGCACGGGCAAAAGCGCTTTCCTCATTCGACCGGGCAGGCAAAAACAGTCCTCTTAATTCCTGAGGTCCGTTTTCAACGATGTATGAAAAGTTGGTGAATTCGAGCAAATCCATATCGTTGAAATCATTTCCGATGCCAAGTGTATATTCATGTTCAATTTTCAGCCAATCGCACAAATATTTCACGCCATTCCCCTTCGAAACCGAATGGTGAAAAATTTCCATCCAAATGTAATCAGTCTCAAGCGGCGAACTGGTTCTGACCACTTTCACTTCCGGAAAATTCTTCTGAATCTCGTCTTTCAACATATGGAAGCGATCAGGATCATTTGGAAAAACAACTAAAAACTGACATGCTTCCGAATCAATATCCTGATTGGTTAAAAACGCTTCAGAGTATGACTGATGATAGTCGAAATATCTTTCAAATTCGGAACAGGGAACACTTCCGCGGAAGTACCAACATTTGAAATTTTCAGGAACAGGTTTAAACAAGTGGAAATTAAGGTCGCGGGCAACCAGATAATCCGACAATTGCCGAACAACCAATTTGCTTAGATTCTGATAAAAGAGAAGCTTCTTGTTTTTCCAATCATATACACCGGCTCCCGATGAGAAAACTACGTAATCGAACGGAACATGACTTGCAATCACTTCTTGTGTCTTTTGCAAATTCCTGCCAGTGGCCACCACCCTCAGAATTCCCTTCTCGCCCAACGAATCCAGAGCATCCAGATTCTCTTTCGAAATCGACTTGTCATTCTTCAAAAATGGACCATCCAGATCGGTTGCGACAAGTTTTAACTTTTTTTCACTCTCCATTTTGTTTCAATTTAATA
>JAUYTA010000344.1 GCA_030695265.1 Bacteroidota bacterium | reverse complement strand
TTTGGGTTATTGTATCAGATGGCCCAACAAACCGGTGGCCAGTTTGTTCCGATTGATAAATATGGCACATTACTTGATGCAATCGGCGACAATAAACAAATAGTTGTACGAGAGCATCAGCAAACATTCTTAACGGAATGGATCAATCTGAAAACCATGTTTTTCCTGCTGATAATTTTGTTGGGTGTTGAATGGTTTTTCAGGAAGTATTGGGGAATTTATTAAAAAAGAACACAAAATGCTGTCTAGAAGCAAATTTCAAACATATAAAATAGTATTCTTCTGCCTGATTGGATTGGCTTTTGCATCCTGCAAAAGCTACTATACCACGTTAACCATCGAAAATGCACGTCCTGCGAAGGAGGATTTGCCTTCTGATATACAAAGCCTTACGCTGATGAACCGCGCCATGAACAATCAGTTTGAGAATTATCAGGAAGATTCGCTGCAATTGTATTTTTACCGTCAGGGCTTTCAGCTATCAAAAATTGTACTGGACAGCACTGCAGCCGATACCACAATCCGTGCACTCGCAGAACTTTTATTTGAATCGGGTCGCTACGATGTGGTTGTTCCGGTTGATAGGAACTTTAAACGTGACCTGCCATACGAAATACTTCCGGATACACTCAGCAATATAATGGTTAGCCAGATTTGCAATCAATACAACACTGATGCCCTGATGGTTATGGAACGATTCTCAACCAAAGTAATGACCGACTTTTCTGCCGAAAAATATTCTGACCCAACTACAGGCAGCAGTTACTCCTATTACGCTTCACAAGACCTGAAATACAATGCCTTTTTCAGGATTTATAAACCGGAATCAAAAAACCTGGTGAAAGAATTTGAACTGATTGATACAATTTACTGGGAAAGCGCCGATTATACACAGCAAAGGCTATTCGGCAAATTGCCATCTGTCAAACAGGCACTGACCAATGCCGGTATCAAAATCGCATTGGATGTTGACAGTAAATTATCGCCAACATGGTTCTCCGAGAAACGTGGTTACTTTTTGTTCGACCTGAAAAACGACCTGGGCCAACAATTAATGAATGAAAACAGGACAGCAGAAGCAAAGGCATTTTGGTTGGAAAAAGCGCAATCGACCAACAAGAAAATAAGAAGCAGGGCCGAATACAACCTGGCATTGGTAAGCGAACTGGATGGAAATATTGATCAGGCTATTGAATGGGGATTGAAATCATTTTATACTAATTACCAATACCAAACCGAATTATATCTGAAGAAACTTAATACACTAAAAAAGAGTAAACTAACCAACTAAAATCAATCCGGCCATGAAGAAGTTGATAACAATTTCAGGAATTGTTTCGTTGTTCTTTTTGAGTTCATGTGTAACTTTGAATGAGTTCCCTATCGAAGTTTTTCAACCAGCAAAAATCACACTACCTGCTGAAATTAAAAATGTTACAATCGTTGGCCGGAACCTGAAATATGAGAATGACACCTTACAGAATTACTATTCCAAAGATTTCAGGCTGGTAAAAAACAAAAAAACTTTCAATACCGACAGTATTTCCGTTCAGGCGTGTCTCGACAGTTTGTCGCAAAAATTGCAGGCTCAGAAACGGTTCAATAAAATTACCACATTGCCAGTTTCAAGCTTTCCCGTACAATTTGTAAAAAACCTTCATGCTCCATCGAAAAACCTGATTCAGGAAATAGCATCAAAAACCGGCGCCGATGCATTGATCATGCTTGACACGTATTCGGGATTTTACTCCATTTATAAAAATTCTGATGATGGCCGCTCTGTTGCCCAAGTTGTAACTGCCAGCATCTGGACCATTTTTGATGTTTCAAAAAACCGGATGATCAGCCAT
>JAUYTA010000335.1 GCA_030695265.1 Bacteroidota bacterium | reverse complement strand
GGCTGAGCTATACTTTGTCGCGTTCGATGCGCGAAGTTCCGGGAATTAACGAGGGACATGCATATCCATCAAGTTACGACCGCACTCATGTTGCTTCGGTGGTTGCCAATTACGATCTGAGCAAGCGCTGGAATATATCTTCAACATGGGTTTATTCAACCGGAAACCCAACTTCTTACCCGGTTGCCAAATACGATGTTCAGGGTACAACGTATTATTACTATTCGGCACGAAACAGCAACCGGATTCCGGATTACCACCGACTGGACATTTCGGCAACTTATGACTTCAAGAAAAACGACCGGAAAAAGGTAAAACAATCATTGAATTTTTCGATCTACAATGTTTATGCACGCCGGAATGCTTATTCAATCACATACAGGCAAAATGAAGAAAAACCCAATGTATCGGAAGCCACCCGATTGTCAATCATCGGAAGCCTGATTCCTTCGGTAACTTACAATTTCAACTTTTAATTTTTGATCATCATGAAAAAGGATATAGAAAAAGCTACTGGCTACTGGCTACTGGCTACTGGCAAAAAAGCTGTGAATTTCGGACTTCGGACTTCAGAAAAAACTCCCTTCGACCCTTCGGCAAGCTCAGGGCAACGCTGCTTCGGACTCCCGACTTCGGACTCCCGACTTCGGACTCCGGTCTTCGGACTCCGGTCTTCTGTCTTCCTACTTCTGACTCTTGCTGTCCTCTTCACCTCCTGCGAGGACATTGTGGAAGTTAAACTGAACGACGAAAACCTGAACCTGATTGGCGTTGAAGCCGGCATAACAACTCAGGATGAGCCGACTGTATTTCTGTACAAAACATTGCAGGTTGATGAGGATATAGCATATCCGGGAATTAGTGGAGCTGAAGTTTCTATTTCAGACGATACCAGTCCGTCAAATTCTATCACTTTGGTGGAGGATCAGCAGAAAAAAGGTTTATACACTGTACCACAAAATTCCAGCTTTTTGGGTGTTGCCGGACGTGAATACACCCTCAACATTCAATCGGAAGGCACTACCATAACTGCCAAAGATAAACTTGCCAGGGTGGAGCCGATTGACTCAATACTGGTTTTCCCGTCGATGCGTGGAAATAAAATCTTTCTGGCAGTTTTTACCTACGGAAAAGAAACTCCGGGAATAGGCAATTACTATAAATGGGATGTTTTTGTGAACGATTCGCTGGTTACAAACGGAACCAGGCTGGCCGTTGCAAGCGACGAATTTGTGGACGGCAATTACATTTCAGGATTGGAAGTTTATACCGATTTTCACGATACCAAAAAAGCGGTGAAAGAACGCAAGTTGAACCTCGGAGACACCATTTACGTGAAACATACTTCTATTTCCAAGTTTGCCTATTTCTATTATTTCCAGATGATCAATCAGAGCAGCACCGGATCGCTTTTCAGCGTACCTCCGGCAAATATAAAGAGCAACTTTACGTCAAGCGATGGCAAACCGGTTCTTGGGTTATTTACTGCCCGCGATGTGTCGGTTTCGAATAAAATTATCATCGATCAAAAGTTGGAAGATCAGCTGAGAAAACCGTAAGTAATGTAATTTTTGTAACTTCACAAAAGTTTTCAATTTAAGAAAATGCCAACAGTTTTTTATACGCAAAATTTAATGAAATCTTAGCAAAAGCAACCGAAGAAGAACTGAAAGAAGTGCAAATCCGATTAAATGGCTTTGCTCTGCGGTGGGAAAATCTTGATGAAGATATTACCGTAAAAGGCATTGTTGCAGGTAATTTTCAATTACCATTACCAGAATAAAACCACAGATTAAAAAAATTTATACAGATTGAAGAAATTTAAAATTAATCTGTGTAAATCTGAGTAATCTGTGGTTAATATACAGGTTCTGTATTTCAAGGTAAAACTTCAAAGTCATCTTTTTCAGGGCTAAACAAGATAGATCGGGCAAAATTTAACCGTACCGTTTGTTTTTTATAATATTGCCTGAAAATTGATTCTATGAGATTGGTGATTCAACGGGTAAGTTCGGCATCGGTCAAGGTTGACGAATCTATAGTTTCCGAAATTGGAAAAGGATTGTTGGTTCTGGCTGGAATTGAAGAAACTGATTCCGCAGATGACATTGACTGGTTGGTAAAAAAGGTTTGCCAGCTGAGAATTTTCAGCGATTCGGAAGGCGTGATGAACCTTTCTGTTCTGGATGTTTCAGGCGAAATGATCGTGGTCAGCCAGTTTACTTTGCACGCCTCAACCAAAAAGGGAAACCGCCCTTCGTACATTCGTGCTGCCCGACCTGAAACTGCCATTCCGCTTTACGAACAACTGGTTTCCGAATTCAGCAAAACGCTCGGCAAACCAATCGGGACAGGAATTTTCGGCGCACACATGGAAGTTTCTTTGGTGAATGATGGACCGGTGACGATTATTATTGATTCGAAGAATAAGGATTTTTAGTCATTGATAGTCAATAGGTCATTTATTGTAGTTTCGCTTTTTTACAATTAATGACTACCAATGACAACTGAATGACAATAATTGACCACGGATGAATGTTTAAACTTATACAATCAAATTAACAACAAATGAGCTCAAACGACGTCACCCTCCCCGAAGCCCAACATATGGTCGACCAGTGGATCAAAACAATTGGCGTGCGCTATTTCAGCGAATTGACTAACTTAGCCATCCTGACTGAAGAAGTGGGCGAGCTGGCTCGGATTATGGCCAGAACTTACGGCGATCAGTCGTTCAAAAAATCGGACGAAGGAAAAGATTTAGGCGACGAAATGGCCGATGTACTCTGGGTGTTGATTTGTCTGGCCAACCAAACCGGGGTCGATCTGAACGAAGCCTTCCTAAAAAACATCGAGAAAAAAACCAGCCGCGACAAAGACCGGCATCAGAACAATGAAAAACTCAAGTGAACAGTTTAAAGTTACGGGTTTAAAGTTCAAAGTTGAGCCTTGAATCTGAAACGAAACTGCCGATTAGAATAAAACTTTAAACATTGAACTTTAAACTTTAAACTCATTTTATATGATCCTCGAAACCTGCCCGTTGTCCCTTTCAGACATCCAATCAGAACTGGAAGCAATCCGCGAAAATGCCTCGAAAAATATGACTAAAGAAATGTTCGAAAAGGCGCTTTCCTGCATCGATCTCACTACCCTGAATTCGACTGATACAGTTACTTCAGTAGCTGCATTCACAGAAAAAGTGAACAGCTTTCCGGCAGCATTTCCCGGGATCAGCAATGTGGCTGCAATTTGTGTTTATCCGAATATGGCCCATACCGTGAAAAGCACGCTGAAAGTTCCGAACGTTAAAATTGCCGCGGTGGCCGGAGGATTTCCATCATCGATGACATTTACCAAAATTAAAATTGAAGAAGCTCATTTGGCGGTTGTTGCCGGTGCAAACGAAATTGATATTGTATTGCCATTGTGGGCTTTTGAGGAAGGACATTTCGAAACCTGCATCCATGAAATTTCAGACATTAAAAAAGCCATTGGAAATGCACATTTAAAAGTAATTCTCGAGACCGGGGTGCTGAATGTCGATCAAATCTGGCAGGCATCCATGCTGGCCATCTCTGCCGGAGCCGATTTCATCAAAACTTCGACAGGTAAATTGCCACAAGCCGCCAGTCCGGAAGCTGCATTTGTGATGTGCCTGGCCATCAAACAGCATTTTGAGGAAACCGATCAGAAAATCGGGTTCAAACCGGCTGGGGGAATTGTTACACCAGAAGATGCAATTTTATATCTCACTATCGTTCAGGAAATATTGGGCGATGAATGGCTAACGCCCGATTTGTTCCGCATTGGAGCCAGCCGCCTGACCAACAATCTGCTCGAAAAAATTACAGGCAGTCCGGTAAAACATTTTTAGTTTAAAGCTGTTTTAGGAATCAAAATCAATTTTCATTAAAACAATTAATTATGGCAAATATTACGCTCAAAGGAAATGCAATTCAAACAATAGGTGAACTTCCTGCAAAAGGAACTAAAGCTCCTGATTTCGAATTGATTAAAAACGACTTATCCAAAGTTTCATTGAAAGATTTCACCGGACAAAGACTTGTTCTGAATATTTTCCCAAGTCTGGATACCGGAACCTGCGCGGCTTCTGTTCGTCAGTTCAACAAACTGGCTGCCGATCTGGAAAATACCAAAGTGCTTTGTATTTCGCGCGATTTACCTTTTGCGCAGGCTCGTTTCTGCGGAACTGAAGGCATCGCCAATGCAATCACAGTTTCGGATTTTGCTACCGGAAAATTTGGTAAAGACTATCAGTTGGAAATTTCAACCGGCCCGTTGGCAAATCTGCACTCGCGCTCGGTAGTTGTTTTGGACGAAAATCATCAGGTAATTTACAATCAGCAAGTTCCTGAAATTGTTGACGAACCCAACTACGAAGCAGCTTTGGCTTCGCTGAAGTAGAAAGTAAAACTTACGACATTTCAGAAAGCTGTTTGCGTTTGCAGGCGGCTTTTTTTGTGTCCATAAATTACTGAAAGATTGCTATATTTGAAATAAACAGTCTTGATTAAATTCTAATCATTTCATCAAATCTTTATCAAAATGACCCGGAAAGACGCATTAAAGCTATTTGAAGATAAAAAAGTTCGCACCGTTTGGGATGGAGAACAGGAAAAATGGTATGTATCTATCGTAGATGTAATTGCCGCTCTTACTGATAGTCCAAATCCTCAAGTCTATTGGAGAGTATTAAAGAAGAGGCTGTTGGCTGAAGGAAACCAAACCGTTACAAATTGTAACGGTTTGAAAATGGAAGCCCCTGATGGTAAGATGCGACTTACCGATATTGCTGATATTGAGCAACTTTTTAGGCTAATCCAATCCATTCCATCGCCAAAAGCTGAACCATTCAAACTGAATTTATTGATCTTCTCTCAACAATAACTTCTTCAGGAATGTTTTAGAACGAAAAAGCAACTATGCACCCTGTTCTAAAGGAAAACATTCAGGAAATTGGCAAACCCTATTCTGATCTACATTTCTTGCTCAACTGCCTGGCCGAAGTTCTCGAAGCAAACAATGAAAAAGAGCTTATAAACAACATTCCCTGGCTCAATACACAGGTTTCTACTCCAAAACCTGAACACGAGCAGAAGACCATTCACCTGTATTCCATTTGTTTTCAACTGCTTAATTTATGCGAAGTGAACTGGGCCGTTCAGAGCCGACGAGGAAAACAACAATCAATGGGTTCCCAAAGTGTAAACGGAAGCTGGGCACATACTTTCTCGGAATTGAAAGAGGCCGGAATTGTTCAGGATGAAATTGTTGCAGCGCTATCGCAATTGGAGATTGAACCGGTAATGACCGCGCATCCGACTGAGGCAAAAAGAACGGTGGTGCTTAAATATTACCGCGAACTTTATCTGCAACTGGTTATGCTGGAAAATCCGGTTTACACTACTCTTGAACGCTTTCAGATTCGGTCGGGCATCAAGGAATTGCTAACCCGGCTCTGGTTCATTGATGACATTTACCTCGAAAAACCGCAGGTGGAAACCGAACTTGAAAATGTTTTACATTATCTCACCAAAGTTTTTCCTGATGTATTTGAACTTCATGATAAAACATTGATTCAGGCATGGAATGAAGCCGGTTTTAAGCCGGAATTGTTGCAAAATTACCGGTCGATGCCAAAAATTAGTCTGGGTTCGTGGGTTGGTGGCGACCGCGACGGGCATCCATTGGTGACTCCTGAAATTACAAAATATACTTTGGAACGGTTGCGGACAGAAGCATTGGATCTGGTTGGCCAACGACTGCACAATCTTGCAGATAGTCTAAGTATTTATACCTCAGAAAGTACTCTATCTGCTGAATTTCAGGAATTAATAGTATTGCTGAAAAATCAGATTCCGGGAATTTCGGGGCATCTGCAATTCACCGCTGCATCGAGAGAACCATTTAAACAATTTGTTATTCTCCTGATTGAAAAACTTCCGGTAAAGCAAAATCATTCAGGAACAAATGCATGGACTTATACAAATTCCTGCCAATTGCTATACGACCTGGAAATGCTGCTTCAGGCACTTTCCAACTGGGGCGCCCCCATGCTGGCCATCAACGAAGTAAACAAGGCGCTGCGTTTCGTGCAGAATTTTGGTTTTCACCTTGCTCACCTGGATATCCGCCAAAACAGTGAATTTTACCAGAAAGCATTTCTTGGCCTACTGGAAGATGTTGATACA
>JAUYTA010000334.1 GCA_030695265.1 Bacteroidota bacterium | reverse complement strand
TATGCCAGTTAATATACCGGAAACGGCGCAGAAACGAATTGTAATTATAGGAGCAGGATTTGGTGGTCTGAAATTGGCGCAAAAGCTCGTTGGTTCGGGATACCAGATTGTGCTGATCGACAAAAACAACTACCATCAGTTTCAGCCATTGTTTTACCAGGTTGCCAGTGCGGGAATCGAACCCAGCTCTATTCTTTTCCCTCTCCGGAAAATATTTCAGAAGCAAAAAGATGTTTATGTCCGTGTGGCTGAGGTTTATTCGGTCGATCCGAATAAAAAGGAACTTCAAACCAGTCTTGATACGGTTTGGTACGATTATCTGGTTATTTCGTCCGGGGTGAATTCTAATTTCTTCGGAATGAAAAGCATGGAAGAATACGCCATTCCTATGAAATCGGCATCGGAAGCCATGGCGCTTCGAAACCGCCTGCTGCAAAGTTTCGAGAAGGCCGTTACCCTGCGCGATCAGAATGAAAGAAGGGCTTTGTTGAATGTAATCATTGTGGGAGGCGGCCCAACCGGGGTTGAGGTTGCCGGAGCAATTGCGGAGATGAAAAAATTTGTCCTGCCAAAGGATTATCCCGACCTGAATTTTGACGCGATGCAGATCAGCTTAATTGAAGGATCACCCGCCCTACTGGGAGGAATGTCGAAACATGCTTCCGAAAAAGCGTTGTTCTTTCTTCAGCGACTCGGAATTAAGGTGATGCTAAATTCACAGGTAACCGATTTCGACGGAAATACGCTGAGTTTTAAAGGTGGTACCCAGATTGAAACAAAAACAGTCATCTGGGCTGCGGGTATCAGTGGAGTTGTACCTTCAGGATTTTCAGAAGATATAATTGGAAGAGGGAACAGGCTTTTGGTCGATCAGTATAACCGGATCAAGGGTTATGATGATATTTACGCGATTGGCGATGTTTGTATGATGTCAACTCAGGACTATAAAAACGGACATCCGCAAGTGGCGCAGGTTGCCATTCAGCAAGGCAGGAATCTGGCCATGAATTTATTGTCGGTGAAAAGAAACGGGTCGCTTCGGCCATTCAAATATATTGACCGGGGTTCGATGGCTACAATTGGCCGAAACCGTGCGGTTGCGGATCTTTCATTTATTAAATTCAGTGGTTTTATTGCCTGGTTAACCTGGATGTTTGTTCACCTGATGGCCATTGTTGGCGTTAAAAACCGATTGCTTATTTTCATCAACTGGTTGTGGAATTACATGACCTACGACCAGTCGTTGCGCCTGATTCTGTGGGCAGCTAAAAAAGATCCAACCAAAATAATTTCACCTTTGGACAGGAAATAAAACAGCGATGCCGGCTAAATCAAATAATAGCCGGCTTCGATATTTTTTATAATATTAAGATCCAATCTGCTACCAAATCACAGCCCTGTCGCTTTCACTCAGGAACATGTAATCGCCTTCTTTTACATCAAAAGCTTTGTGAAATTCGGGCATGTTGCGGAGTGGCCCCAAAACCCTGAACTTACCGAGCGAATGGACATCTTCTTTGGTGCGGCGAACAATTTCCTTGTCACGGATATTTTGAGCCCATAGATGTGCATACGCCAGAAAAAAGCGTTGATCAGGAGTAAATTCATCAATTGGCTTTTCGTTACCGGTCAATACTTTTTGCAATGCAGCATATGCCACATTCAAACCTCCCAAATCTGCAATGTTTTCACCCAGCGATAATTCGCCGTTTGCTTTCAGGGTATCCAAAACTGTATAATTGCTGAACTGATCAACCAGCACTTTGGTACGTTCACCAAACAAGCGGGCATCATCGGCAGTCCACCAATCGGTCAGGTTGCCAACCTTGTCGTATTGCCTTCCCTGATCGTCAAATCCGTGCGTCATTTCGTGGCCAATTACCACACCAATTGCACCGTAGTTTACAGCATCGTCACCATCCATAAAAAAGAATGGTGGCTGAAGAATAGCTGCCGGAAAAACAATTTCGTTCATTGTTGGATTGTAATAAGCATTCACCATTTGTGGTGGCATGTGCCATTCGGCGCGGTCAACAGGTTTGTTCACCTCAGATAGATTTTCCAATCACCGACAGAAATGTCTTTTATCATTTTGCCCAGTTCAGCAACAAATTTGGGTTGACTAACAATAAAATCACCCGGATTTTGAAGGCCAATGCTTTGGAAATGTGATGTCCAGTCATATTCCGGAGAAATTTTCTGAAGACCATCCAAATTCATTTTGTGGTAAGTTTTGTGCGGATCGCGTTGTTCAAGCTTCGTCATTGACGGGGCAGCCATGCGTTTTTCCAAACGGTAAACAATATCAGCATTGGCATTGGCAGTAGCTTCGTCGTCACCTGCGAGCACGAACATTTTCTGAAGATGCACCAGATAGGCAGCCTGAATTTCTTTGCTCTGCTGATCCTCTTTCATGTAATAATCGCGGTCGGGCATTCCAATTCCACCCTGATAAATATAGGCCACTACCATTGTGGAGTTTTTCTGATCGGCATCCGAGAAAAATGAAAACAACGGACGAATTCCTTTGGAATGAAAATCAGCCACCACTTTCATCACATCTTCTTTCGACTGAATGGCGGTGATTTGATCAAAAAGAGGAAGGACAGGAGCCAATCCGTCGGCTTCAATTTTAGCGGTGTCCATGCCTGTATTGTAGAAATCGGCAATTTTTTGTCCGATGGAGCCTGGTTCCTGCTTTTTTGCGGCAATTTCAGTAATCAATGTTTGAACCTGTAATTCTCCGGAATCGGCTAATAAATCAAACGATCCGAAACGGCTTTTTTCGTCCGGAATCGGGAACCGTTTTTCCCAGCCACCATTGGCGTAATTGTCAAAATCGGTTGCCGGATTTACTGTCGTATCCAAATCAGCCAGATCGATCGACTTCGATTTTGGTTTTTCCTGCGTACAAGCCATGCTTCCCGTCAATAAAGTGAGCAATAATAATCTGTTAAAATTTCCCATAATATACTTCTGTAGTTGTAAATATTCAGTAACTGAAGTTTGAAAATTGAATTTTCTGTCTCATTGGTAATCCAATTTTTAAAAGATTACAAAGTAATACATAAAGTGTTGACCGATCAATGAGGTATGTTACATCTCACATTTATTTTAGAAGTATTAAAAACCTGCTCAATAACAGACTTAAATAATTAATAATCAATATAAAGGATAGCATTTTATCTTTTTTAGAAGTTTAAAAAGGCGTAAATTGTTGTCGAATAATAAATCAAGTTCAAATGAAGATACTGTTCCTTTGCACCGGTGGCAATTCGTGTCGGAGTTTAATGGCTGAAGCTTTTCTTCAACAGATGGATAAATCGCTGGAAGTGTTTTCAGCAGGGTTAAATCCTGATCCTGAAACCGATCCGAAGGCTGTTGAAGTGATGAGAGAGATTGGAATTGATATCAGTACAAAAAAGCCAAAAAGTTACGCTGAATTCGAAGACATGAACATGGATTACCTCATTACACTTTGCGATGGAACAAAGGATAAAATAACTTCAGTTAATATTCCGTCCAGACACAAAATTCACCTGGGTTTTGAAGATCCGAAAAAAGCATATTGCTCCAATGAACAAGTTATTGATGTCTATCGTGATATCCGTGATGAAATCAGGAATGAACTCGATTATTTCTACAATCGTATTTTGGTCCCGGAAATGATACACGAGTGATAACGCCCGCAATAAAAATGGCCTGAATCTCCTCAAGTGTAGTAAGGTTCCAAAAAAAGTTGGAGGAAGGTTTTGCGATTCACAACCGTTCCAAAAAAAGTTAGAGGGTAGGAACGTATTCCCGGAACTGTGTCATGAAATTGAATGGCTAAAATAAGGATAGAAAAAAGATAGACAATAGTTTTGATTTATAAACATAACTACCTATTTTTAAAACTTTAAAATCAAAAAAAACAGAAATGAATAAATATAGCGGATTGGAAGGTATCGGACTTGAGAGAAAGTACTGTAAACTCTCAACGCTAAGACGTTAGCAACAAGCCTAAAAAAAACGACACAACGGACAATTTGCTACTTAAAGACAAAAAAAGAAAACGAAGTAATGAAAAGCCAACGCACAAAACAGCACATTTGCAAGCCTCGACACACAAGCCGATGCTTCAGCTTGCAAAAGAGCTGTTTTTATGCCAATGCTCCTGCATCGTAGAAAAGAAATTAGTAAATTGTGGACTTTAAAATTAATAAGACATTAAGTTAGAATGAAAGATTTAACAAACTCGACCGTAGCACGGCAAAATATATTAAATAATAACTATGCAATTGAAGAAATCCAAAATGCAGTAGGGATTGAAGGAGTCGTGTTTGATAATCAGTTTCGCTTTCTAAAAAGTCAAATTGCATCTTTCTTCGAAATTGATGAACGAACTGTAGAGCGTTATCTCGAAATTCACGAAAAGGAATTAAAGGTAAATGGTTACGAGGTTTTGAAGGGTAACAGGTTGAAAGAATTTGTTTTAGCTTGTCAAGAATCGGGTGTGAGCGACATAAATGTCGCTCACAAAACCAGAAACCATGGTGTTTTCAATTTTCGTGCGTTCTTAAATCTAGGTATGTTACTGACAGAGAGCGACAAAGCACGAACGCTCAGAGGCATTGTTCTTGATATTGTACTTGACACTATCAACAAACGCACAGGTGGTAGCACTAAATATATAAACCAACGAGACGAAGACTTTATTCTTAGTTATTATAAAGAAGAAAGTTACAGAAAAGAGTTTACTGATTCTTTAAGCAACTATATTGCAATGGGAAATGCAAAGTATGCTATTTACACAAATAAGATATATCAATCCATTTTCAAAGAACATGCTACGGAATACCGTCAGATTTTAAAACTCAGCGAAAAGGACAATGTTCGTGAAACGATGTACAGCGAGGTTTTAGACCTGATTTCAAGTTATGAATTTGGTTTAGCAAAACTAATCGAAGAACGATACAATAAACTTGGCAGAAAACTCACAAGTTTTGAACTTGACAATCTTTTTTCTGCATTTGAGCAATTACCTTTATGGGTTCCGTTGATTGAGAAAGCAAGACGAAAAATGGCAAGTCGAGACTTGGCTTTTAGAGATGTTTTGCATCAACAATTAGAAGAATATATTGGAGCCGTACCTGCAGAAGATTTTGAACGTTTCTTGGGCGAAAAGAGTAAGGAATTAGCCGAAAGACTTGAAGAGGCAAAGGATGTATTTAAACGCTTAAAAGAAAGAGAATGAGATTGTTTTATATCAACATAGAACAAGCAAAAAAGATTCATCGAAAAACTGTTGAAGTTAGTGGAGGTGGCGATGATGGCATTCTTGACATTGGCAAACTTGAAAGTGTTTTAGACCATATTCAAAATGATGATTATTATCCTGACTTTGTGGATAAGTTGACACATTTGTTTTTCTGTTCTAACAAATTTCATTGTTTCAACGATGGAAATAAACGGATTGCAATTGCATTGGGAGCACATTTCTTGTTAATAAACGGATACGTTTTTATTGTATCAAGGTTTATCAGAGAAATGGAGAATATTAGTTACCATGTAGCATCTGGAGCAATAGACAAAGATTTGCTCTTTGAAGTGATAAGCTCGGTAATTAATGAGCCTGAGATAAATGAAGAAATAAAATTGAAAATATTTGAAGCAATATCAAATCATTAAAACTAATGCCAACGCGTCACAGCCACACACATTGCCAAGTCGCTCAAAAAGCCAGCCGCACGACCAAAACTTGTCAAAGAGTGTGTCTGTCCGAACGCACAAGGCACTAAAAAATTGACAGCTAATTAACTGAAAATGAATAAAGGCCAGTTGGTAACATCATGTATAAAACATTGGGGGTTAAGTGGTTGTTTGAAACATTCTGCCCCGCATCGGCGTTTGTGTCGGCGGATAAGGACGAAGCCCGCAATCCCCAACGTTTCATACATGTAACCGTTACCAGCAACCTTAAATTGACACAGCATTGACAATGTTTACCAAAACACAAGAACAGTTACTTGCCGATTTTGCAGACAAAAGTGACCAACTTTTTGACTTAGGCGTTACTTCAACTGACAGCTTTACTGGAGAAATTGGAGAATATGTAGTTTGCCGACATTTCAACTTAAAAAAATCAAATAGAGTAACACAAGCAGTTGACGGTGTTTCGACTTCAGGAGAACGATACCAAG
>JAUYTA010000319.1 GCA_030695265.1 Bacteroidota bacterium | reverse complement strand
TTATAGTCATACGGTTGTAACAAAAACACTAATTTCGTACAAATCTATTGTACATTTTCGAATTAAATAACTCAAATACGATACACATGAAGGATTTTTTCAAATTTATGCTGGCATCCATTCTTGGAATAATGATTGCCGGCATTTTGTTGCTGTTTATTACCATCGGTATTATTTCTGCCATGGTTTCTGTTTCCGATAAACCTTCTCAAATTCAAGCCAATAGTGTGCTGTTTATGAAATTTGATCATCAAATTGTTGACCGTGCAAAAAACAATCCATTGGAAGGACTGGATTTCGGCATGTTTCAGGGTGTAAAAACAGTTGGGTTGAATGATATCCTTGATTGTATCCGTAAAGCAAAAACCGACGACAACATCAAAGGTATCTATCTGAACCCAATGGATATCCAGGCAGGAATGGCCACAGTTGAGGAAATAAGAGCCGCGCTGAAGGATTTTAAAACTTCAGGAAAATTTGTGTATGCATACGGCGAATTCCTTTCCCAAAAAGCATACTATTTGGTAACAGTTGCCGACTCGCTAATCCTGAATCCGCAGGGATCGGTAGATTTTCGTGGTTTGGGCGGCGAACGGAGTTTTTACAAAAAAGCGTTGGAAAAACTGGGTGTCGAAGTGCAAATTGTTCGACATGGCAAATTCAAAGCAGCGGTCGAGCCTTTTCTGCTGGATAAAATGAGCGACGAAAACCGCCTTCAAACTGAAACTTATTTGAACAGTCTTTGGAATGAAATGCTGGGTGATATTTCTGCCTCGCGTAACATTAGTTTCGATGAACTGAACGATATTGCTGATATGGTAGCAACGTTCAGAAAAGCTGATTTCGCGAAACAGAAAAACCTGGTTGACCGCCTCAAATACAAAGATCAGGTGATTGACGACCTGAAAAAACTAACCGGTACCAGTGAAAAAGACGATGTAAAAGTGGTTGAAATTCAGAAATATGTGAAAGTGCCGGAACAGCGCGAACAAAAAGGCCTTGCCCGTCAAAAGATCGCGGTAATTTATGCATCAGGAAGTATTGATGTCAGTGTTTCGGAAGAAGGAATAAAATCTGAAGAACTTTCAAAAGCTATTCGTGAGGCACGTCGCGATTCGTCGATCAAAGCAATTGTGCTTCGCATCAACTCTCCGGGCGGAAGCGCTTACGGTTCGGAAGTGATCTGGCGCGAAGTAAAACTGGCTGCCGAAATAAAACCTGTAATTGCTTCGATGGGAGATGTAGCTGCTTCGGGCGGTTATTACATTGCATGTGCTGCCGACTCCATTCTTGCCGATCGCACAACAATCACCGGATCAATCGGAATTTTCGGGATGATACCAAACGTACAAAAACTAATGACCGACAAGCTTGGAATTACGCAGGATGTGGTTACCACCAACGAACATTCTGACATGATTTCGCTTACACGACCAATGTCAACATTCGAGCGCGACCTGATGCAGCAATATGTAGAAGATGGCTACGACACTTTCATCAGCAGGGTTGCCGAAGGTAGAAAGATGGAGAAAACTGCAGTTGATGAAATTGGGCAAGGCCGTGTTTGGGCAGCTCCAAATGCAAAAGAAATCAAGCTGATTGACGCATATGGAGGGTTGACAGATGCCATTAATCTGGCAAAAAAAATGGCCAATCTGGATAGTTACCGGATTGTGAACTTGCCGAAACAGAAAGATCCATTTGAAGAATTAATGAAAGGATTTTCAGGATCGGCCAGGGCAAGTTTTATGAAGGATGAGATGGGCGAAAACTATAAATACTACGAACAATTGCGTAGTATCATTTCACAGAAGGGCGTTCTGGCTAGGATGCCGTATGATATTGAAATTCATTAATCAGAGATTATGGAAAAATTATTTTTATTAAAACCCGAT
>JAUYTA010000298.1 GCA_030695265.1 Bacteroidota bacterium | reverse complement strand
TTCGGTAGAACCGATGTATTTTTCAGGTTTATTCGGATCGCGCAATGAAATTTGTGCCGAATAGTTGTCGAATTCAAGCGCTTTGAAGATGATGAAAATAATATCGATCACTTTCTTGAACTCATCCTTAATCTGATCCGGACGGCAGAACAAATGTGCATCATCCTGTGTAAATCCGCGAACACGGGTCAATCCGTGCAGTTCACCACTTTGCTCGTAACGGTAAACCGTGCCAAATTCTGCCATGCGAATAGGCAAATCTTTGTATGAACGTGGTTTGAATTTATATAACTCGCAGTGATGTGGACAGTTCATTGGTTTCAGCATGTATTCTTCGCCTTCTGCCGGAGTTTTGATGGTCTGAAAGGAGTCTGCGCCGTATTTCTGGAAATGGCCTGAAGTTTTGTACAGGTTAATATCACCGATGTGTGGGGTGATTACCTGTTCGTATCCGAATTTCTTCTGCACCCTTTTCAGGAATGATTCCAGTTGTTCGCGCAGAATAGCTCCTTTTGGCAACCACATTGGCAAACCCTGGCCAACATTCTGCGAAAAAGTGAACAGTTCCATTTCCTTGCCAAGTTTCCGGTGATCGCGTTTTTTTGCTTCTTCAATCAGTACAAGGTATTCTTCCAGCAATTTTTGCTTCGGAAATGTGATCCCATAAACGCGGGTGAGCATTTTGTTTTTTTCGTTGCCCCGCCAGTAAGCGCCCGCAATAGAAGTCAGTTTTACGGCTTTGATATATCCGGTATTTGGCAAGTGTGGCCCGCGGCACAAATCGGTAAATCCACCCTGATTGTAAACGGTAATGGTTCCGTCTTCCAACTCACTGATCAGTTCTTCTTTTAAAAGATCGCCTTTTTCTGCAAACATTTTCAGGGCATCTTCCTTCGAAATATCTTTCCTTATTATATCATGTTTTTCCCTGGCCAGTTCGATTATTTTCTTCTCGATTCTCTCCAGTTCTTTTTCGGTCAGTTGCTGTCCTTCAGGTAAATCAATATCGTAATAAAACCCGTTGTCAACAGTTGGGCCAATCCCGAATTGGGTTCCGGGATAAATTGATTCAATCGCTTCAGCCATCAAATGTGCCGATGAATGCCAGAAAGTTTCCTTCCCTTCGCGATCGTCCCATAAAAGTAATTTGATAGTTGAATCTTTTTTTATTGTTCGGCCAAGATCCCAAACTTCTCCATCTACAGAAATTGAAAGTACTTCTTTTGCCAGTCGGCTGCTGATTGATTGGGCAATATCGTTTCCGGTAACTTCACCCCCGAATTCCCTGACACTATTATCAGGTAAAGTAATTTTTATCATTTGGTATTTAATGTATTGAAAAAACAGGGTGCAAAGATAAATATTAATAGTTGATAATAAAATAAAGATTAACGCATTCCCAAACTCAGGCCGAGATTGTAGGATGTATATTCTGATTTATTAACCGATCCAAACACGCTGAAAACTGCAATTTTAATTCGTAAACCTGCCTCCAGACTAATATTGGAGGTTTCAAAACTTAGGGCAATTGGGTCAACCAGGGCATCTTCATCGGTAATTTCCCAGCCACCACTCTGATTTGCCACAACAACCGGATATCTCCCAATCAGATCGACATTTGAATTGCTGGTGCTTTGTCCGATGGCACCGAAAACGGTAAGAATGCTTAATTTTTTCGATACGATCAGTCCGAATTTAGTGGTTTTGGTCTTCAATTTCAGAAACTGATCGTCGGCATTGGTAAATGTCACATTGATATTCGGATCTGAACCAAAATCATCAGAAGTAAAACTCAAAGCGCTTTGGGCATTTACTTCCGAGTAGCTTCCGAAAAGTGATGCGTCAAACGGAAGTTCCTTCAGTACGGGCATCCATTCCATAAAATTGTGTTTGACGCCCGCGCCCCAAAAACCCAGTTTCATTTCATCCCCACTGTTGTCGTATTTCATTTCAGGAACGTAACGGCCAATTACATCGGTATGCGGAAGGAGTCCAAAACCCACCTGAATTACCGGAACCGGAACAACATCTTCTCCCGTTCCGTTTGGGCTGGTAAATTCAACCGGCAAATCCCTGATTCCAATCAGAGGTCTGTCACTTGCTTCACCGGCAACTGTCGGGGCAATATTTCCTCCGTTTTTCACATACATGTTGGTTAAACCCAATTTGCTGAAATCAAATGTTTTCGATTCTTCAGGAATTTGAATGGCGCTAAGACTGACGGTCAGGTCAAAACCAAAAAGCTTGTGGGTTTTTGCTGAATTGTACCAGCCATTGTTCAGCCCATCGCCAAGGGCAAAAGCGTAGGGTTCGAGGTATGCCTGAAATAGTTTATTTGCATCAGCCTTTCCACCTTTCAGAAATTCAACAACATCCGTTTGCGAATAAGTTATCAGGCTGAATAAACTTAAACACAATATCAATATTACTTTTCTCATAACTGTCGTTTTTATTTGTTGATTCAATTTGATGGTCAATTGATTAATGTGTGCAAAGGTATTACTTTCTTCGACCAGACAATCAACGATCGCGGATAATGAGAGAACGGCTTTTTTATATCAAAAATTATTAGAAGTTTTGATATTCGTTAAAACGTATTAATATCAGTATCATGAATATTCGTAAAATAATCACTCTATTTCTTGTAAGTGTTTCATTTAGTGCTCTTTCGCAAAAAAAGATCGAACTCCGGGATGTGGTTGTTGATCAGACTTTTTCTCAGAAAACGGTATCCGGGTTGCGCTCGATGAACGATAGACTCAATTATACCACCCTTGAAGAGGGAAATAAAATAGTTAGGTACAGTTATAAAACAGGAAATAAATTGGATGAAATATTCAATTTGTCGAAAATTGAGGCTGCTCCATTTTCCAGTTTCAGCGATTATTCTTTCAGTAGCGACGAAACCAAAATTTTGTTTACTACCCAAAAACAAGCCATTTACCGTCATTCTTTTTCAACTGAATATTATATCTGGAACCTGACGACCAAAGAAATGACGCCGTTGTCGGTTAACGGAGCACAGCAATTGGCAACATTTTCACCCGATGGCGAACGCGTGGCTTTTTTCAGGGAAAACA
>JAUYTA010000280.1 GCA_030695265.1 Bacteroidota bacterium | reverse complement strand
CGTATCCGTAGGAAGCTTCACTTTCTATGACCTCGGCGAGTTTTGCAACACAAAGCGGATAATTTCCCATGGTAAGATATGCTTTGCCCATTAGAATTTTCGCAGCGCCTTTTGTTGCACGACCCACCTCTGTAGCTGGATAAGAAACAGGAAGGTTATTTTCAGCAAAGGTCAGGTCATCAATGATTTGCTGATAAACCAACTCTTTGGAGGTTCGGGGTCCCATGGCGTCCGTCAGACTGCTTTCCAGGGAGATCAGCAGCGGAACATCGCCATAAAAGCGCACCAGGTTAAAATAAAACAGCGCACGCAAAAAACGGGATTCTGCGATCAACCTGTTTTTAATGGTTTCATCCATCGAAATTTGCGGAACGATTTCAATGACCGTATTGGCCCTTGAAACACCCTGGTAATGGACCTGCCACATCGAACTTACAAAAGTATTTTCGGAGGTGTGACGCAAATATTCCAGGTCTTGCAAAAATTGGTTGGGCATTCCCAATCCGTTTTTTTCATCATCGGTAAGCAATGAATTAAATATATCCATATTGCGGCCATAAACCGAGCGCAAGACGTTGTAAACAGCGGAGACTCCAGCTTCAGCTCCTTTTTGGTCGGTATAAAAATTGCCAACGACGAACCGGTCCACCGGTTTTTCCTCCAGGAAAGAGGAACAGGAATTAAAAAATCCACCCGTTGAAATAATTGATATCAGTAATAAAATGATTCTTTTCATGATTCAGTCTGTTTTTGTTTATTTAATATTTAAGCTGATCCCAAGCAAAAAAGTTTTGGCCTGCGGATAACCGCCAAAATCTTCACCCAATTCCAGGTTCGAAGCCCCCCGGTAACTGACTTCGGGATCGTAACCGCTGTAATTGGTAAAAGTGAACAGGTTCTGACCGCTTACATACAACTTCATATTCGAGATATGCTTGTTCTTTAAACTGGGGAAAACATAGGCCAAAGTCAGTGTCTTCACTTTCAGGTAGGAGCCATCCTCGATGTAAAGACTTGAAAAAACGGCTGAACGGTTGGTGGTGGCTTTGGGGTATTTGCTGTCAATGTTGTCGGGTCTCCATCGGTCCACCAGGTCTTTGTACACATTTTGACCTCCGGTGGGCAACAGCAATTCCATGGCTTTATAGTTAAATACGTCATTCCCATACGAATACTGAAGGAACAGGTTCAGTTCAAATCCCTTGTAAGACAATGTATTGGTCATACCGCCAAAGAAATCAGGATTGGGATCCCCAATCACGGTTCTGTCATTGGTCGCGTCCACAATTCCATCAGGAACGCCAGCAGGCCCGCCCAGATCCGCATAACGCCTTCCTCCTACCCAGTTGGTGGGTGATTTTGGTCCGGCAGCCAGTTCGTCCGCGTTTCGAAAGATGCCATCATACACATAACCGTAGAACAAGCCGATGGGTTCTCCTACAATTAAACGATGAGCAGCGCCGGTTTTCAGGTGATCATCCCCTCCACCAATATCCTGGTATTGGACACCCCCTAAATCCAACACATTGCTCTTATTGGAAGAAATATTAAATTCTGTGGTCCATGATAAAGCTCCGGTTAAAACATCACTTCCTACAGAAAGTTCCAATCCCTTATTTTCGATACTTCCTATATTTTTTAAGGCTGAACCAAACCCTGAAACAAAAGATACTGGAACGCTGTAAATCAAATCAGTTGTTTTCTTGTGGTAATAATCTGTCGTGATTCTTAACCTGTTATCAAAAAAAGCGACATCCAGTCCAACATCAAACTGGCTCGTTTTCTCCCATCTTAAATCGGGATTAGGGATTTTATTGGGGAAGAAACCGCTAACGAGCTGTCGCCCAAAGGTGTAATTGGTAGTACCCAGGGTGGAAAGAGAATTGTACAATCCGATTTCCTGGTTCCCTGTAATCCCATAACTGATCCTGGTTTTCAGGTTACTGAAAATATTTGTGTTCTTGATAAAATCTTCCTCGATCAATCGCCAGGCAAATGAACCGGAAGGGAAAACAGCATATTTGTTGTTTGCCCCAAACCGGGAAGAACCGTCCACACGTCCACTGAAAGAGAATAAATACCGTTCTTTGAAATTATAGTTAACGCGTGCAAGGTATGACATCAAGCTCCAATCCGAAGCGGAGGAAGAAGGCTGGTTATAAATGGATCCCGCCTGCAGACTATTGAAGGTCAACACATCATTGACAAAACTCTTGGACGAGGCGGCAAAATCTTCATAATGATTCCTTTGAAAGGTCACCCCTCCCAGTAAATCGATTTTATGGTTCTGACCAATTTCCTTCACCCAGCTAAGGGTATTTTCGTTCAGCCAGTTGGTGGTGGTTCCTCCACTGATGGAAGCATTGGCCACACCCGAAGATTCCTGAATATTGGAAGGAATATAGGAATTGAATTTGGTATTGAACAAATCAGCACCAAATGAAACTTTCGCTTTCAGGTTTGGAAGAATCTCCCATTCCCCAAACAGATTCCCCAGCAATCGAACCGCATGATTTTCCCTGGTTATTTCCCGGGCGGTCGCTACCGGGTTGGCATAGGGTAAACCTGTATTGTTGACAAGAGTATATTTCCTGGTTGCTTCATCCTGGTAAACAGGTAAAATGGGATTAAACCCAAGTGCGGTTGAAATGATTCCTGAAGTTCCTCCAGAATCCGTCTGAACGGCATTGGCCAGGGTTTTACTCATGGTAAAGTTCGACCCTACCCTGAAATTGGTCAGCATTTGTCTTTCCAGGTTGATCCTGCTGGAATATCGCTTGAAATCAGAATTGTGGATAATCCCCTGTTGTTCACTGTAATTGGCAGAGATGGAATAAATCGTTTTCTGATCACCTCCGGAAAAGGTCAATTGGTAATTCTGGGTGGGAGCCGACCGAAAAATCTCCTTCTGCCAGTCCGTACCTATTGGATTCTGTCGGACCTTTTGCATGTCCGCTTCGCTAAAAAACGGAGACAGGCCATCATTGACCCTTGCTTCATTGGTCATTTCAGCGAATTCCAGGGCATTCATTAATTCAATATTCTGGACCACTTGCTGTACGCCGTAAGTGGCATCGAATGAAATGACATCAGAACCTACTTTCCCACTTTTTGTCTTGATCAGTACCACCCCATTGGCTGCCCGCGTACCATAAATGGCCGTGGCGGAAGCATCTTTTAATATCTCAATGGATTCAATATCAGAGGGGTTAATGGTTGACAATCCGCTGAATCTGGAGCCCCCACCCGTATTTCCAAATCCTGATCCATTGTAAATGGGAAATCCGTCGATCACATACAAAGGTTCGTTTCCTCCCTGGAGAGAACTTGTTCCCCGAACACGAATCGAAGCGATGGCACCCGGCATCCCGGAAGTTTGGGTAACCATTACTCCCGCTGCACGTCCAACCAAGCCCTGGTCGATGGAAGTCATGGGGGTGGCCTGTAATTCATCCACTTTAATGGAAGATACAGAACCTGTCAGGACACTTTTCTTAACTGTACCATAACCAATAGCAACAACTTCGTCAATCCCAATTGTTTCATCTTCAAGTACTACATTGAGGGTTGTTTTCCCTGCAATTGCAATTTCCTGACTTTTCATACCCACAAACGAGAATTGCAAAGTAGCATTTCCGGGAACGTTGGTAATTGAGTATTTTCCATACATATCAGTAATAACACCGGAAGTTGTACCTTTAACAACAACGGAAACGCCGGGCAATGAAGCACCGGAAGAATCGGTAACATTGCCGGAAACGGTTTTTTGCTGCTGAAGGCCATTGTTTTGCAGGATTGCAGGTTTTATAATGACATTTTTCCCTGCAAATTCATAAGTAAGCGACAGTTCCGACAGCATCGTTTTCAGTATATCGTCAATGGTTTTGTTGCGGAAGTCAACACTGATCGTTCTGGTCTCGTCGATCTGGTTTTTGTTATAGAAAAAATAGACTTGCGATTGCCTTTCAATTTCATCGAATACCTGTGAAATAGTGGCATTTTGCATTTTCAGATCCAGGCGGGTATTCTGGGCCGAAACACTGGCCGACACCTGCAATACTGTAAAAAGGATCAAAATTAAATTGAGTTTCATAATAAACCAGATTTTTTTGAACGAAGGCAAAAAGCCCTCATTCGATTGCCAATAAATTTTCATAAATTTGATTGTTTTTTAAGTAAAAAAATGATTTTCGTTTTTTCGCAGTTTCTGCGTTTTTGCAACAGGGACAGTTCGCAGCTGTTCCTGTTGTTTTTTTATATTCCGATAGTTCCCGGAACCGCAGAAATAAAAGACCAAGCAGTTATTTCTTCATAAGCATTTCAATTTTTAGGTTAATATATAAGCAGCAATGGTTTTTCAAATCTCCAATAATCAATTTCCAATATCGAATATCCAAATAATCGGGCAACTTGAAACCTGGAACTTGAAACTTTGAACTCTTTTTTACTGCAACCAAATATCCCGTCCCTTCATCCTGTACTTCATGTTGGTTGTTCGTTCAAGGGCTTCGAGCGCGCTGAAAATATTTTGCTCGTATTCGAACATTCCCCTGAAACGCAACTTCAACAACGAATCGTTTTCAAGATGAATCCGAACATCGTACAGTTTTTCCAACTCCTGAATAATCGTTTGCAAATCGGCATCTTTAAACACAAACTTTCCGTCTTTCCAGGCAGTATGCAGGTAGATTTCAACCTTTCCAACTGTAATCTTTTTTTCAGAAATGTTATAAACCACCCGTTCCCCCGGTTTTAATTCAACAGGTTTTGTTGCACTTCCTTTCAGGCAAAATTCAACACTTCCTTCTTCCAGCGTGGTTTCCACTTTATTTTCACCTGAATATGCTTTCAGGTTAAATATGGTTCCCAGCACTTTTATCCGGGCATGTTCGGTACTTACCACAAATGGTTTGTGTTTATTTTTTGAAACCTTGAAGTAGGCTTCCCCGTCGAGATTGACTTCGCGCAAATTACCTTTCAAAGCAGCATCGTATTTTAAGGTTGAACCGGCATTGAGCCAAACTTCGGTACCGTCGGCCAGAACACATTTCGAAATCTGTCCTTTAGGAGCAGTAACTTCGCACATTTGCGTTTCGCTGCTTATTTTTGTTGAACCCAAATACCAGCCAATGCCAAGCATAACAGGCAATGCCAGAATAGCTGCAACGCGGTAAATCCATGTTGACAGACTCACCTTTTTGGTAGGTTTTGAAAGTTGCTGAATAATTCGGTCTTTGATTTTTTCGCGGTCTGACCTAATTTCAGTAGAAGAAAAATAGGTTTGGCTTTTTACCCAAATCCGTCGGCTTTCTTCAAAAATTCGTTTGTTCGCAGGCGATTCACCAATCCAACGGTTTAATTGGTCCTTTTCAGACTGGTTGGCTTCGCCGCTCAGAAAATTGGCTATTAAAAGATCTATATGGTTGTATTCGTTTTGCATTCGTACTCAGGGAATTTCGTTTTATACCCCTTTGACGATTTGCTCTTAAAATACCCTGTAATGAACCTGAAGTTTTTTTGAAAAAATAAGGGTAAATAGCTAGATTGTCTGATAATCAGATAATTCTTTGCGCAGTTTTTTCAGTGCAATGCTGATTTGCATCTCCACCGTTTTTACCGAAATGTTAAGCAGGGCGGCTATTTCAGCATATTTAAGTTCTTCGAAACGGCAAAGCACAAAAATTTCGCGGCATTTCTCCGGAAGTTTTTGAATCGCTTTGTTGATCCGGTCTGCCAATTCTGCTTCTTCCATCAGATCTTTCATTTCCTCCGTTTCAGATTTGTCAAGTGTAGCCAAATAGCGCGACTCCACTTTTTTGCGTTTCAGTACATCCAAAGCTGAATTTTGAACCGAATGATATAGGTATGATTGAAGTGAAGTTACCATCAGTTTGTCGCGTTTTATCCATAAATCAACAAATACCTGCTGCGCTATTGATCGGGATAAATCGAAATCGCGGAGAATTTTATCGGCAAAAAAGCACAGGCGCGAATAGTACAGATCGAATGCTTTGTTGAAAGCCACTTCATCGCCATTCCTGATATCATCAAAAAGAATATGTTCCTTCTCCTGCGTCATGGCCGTAAAAGTAATAACATTTTTCAGGATGAGAATATCGGTTCTTAAAAGCATTTTTTTTGGTCTATAACGGATAGTGTGGGTTAAGTATTAATTTGTCAGTCTTGATTGAAGAATTGCCTAAATATTTATAACTAACATTTCGGAGGAGTTAAATACTTGATAGTCAGTATTTGTATATTATAATTAAATAACACCAAACAGCTGATATTTAATGAATTAAGTTTATTAAAAAGTTGCACATTTCGACATAAGTCACTATCTTTGAAG